>NZ_LKGQ01000031.1:0-39776 GCF_001401785.1 Pseudoalteromonas sp. P1-16-1b
TCAGTTGGGAGAGCATCGCCCTTACAAGGCGAGGGTCACTGGTTCAAGTCCAGTACGACCCACCATTCTTTGAATGGTGCATATTACAAAAATCTAAATCCTCCAGTACCACCTTCCATTTTAATATTCATTATCCTCCACTCTTTTAGTTCAAGTTCAGTATTAATTACCATTTAGAAATTCGTTACCAAGTAATTCTTCGGTTTCAAAAAATCAGTATTCCAATCACATACCAAAAATTTATCTTTCGAGTTTTATTATCTCCAAAATCATTTTGTTTAAACTTACTTTATTACGCGTGCTATTCATTTACTTTAAATGGGTTTTTAGCTCTTTTAAGGTAAAAATATAAACCTTTAGAATTAATTTGCTTAATAAGCTCTCATCTTCGAGGCGAATCTTTAAATTACCTTGTAAGCGTCTAAACTGTTGATTATAGTCTGTGTTAAATTCAATTACGCTTAAGCCAATGTCTAAAAATATTTTTAATGAAGCAAAAATACTGATTGTAGAAGAGCAGCCACTTGCTCAAAGCTACATGAAACAGTCGCTCGAAAAAATTGGCTTTGGACATATGCGTTTTGCAGATCATGCTCTAGCGGCAAAAGAACAATGCTTACATGAAGAATTTGACTTGGTAATTTGCTCTTTTAATCTAAGCAAACGCCAAGATGGCTACCAGCTTTATGAAGAATTACGCGCTAAAGCATTAATAAAACACTCTACTGGGTTTATTTTTACATCTGCGGAAACTAGCGGAGAGTTAGTTCACAGTGTATTAGAACTTCAACCCGATGACTTTTTAGTAAAACCCTTCTCTGTACACGAGTTAAGAGTGCGCATAGAGCGTATTCTCAAACGTAAAAGCGACTTAAAAGCTATATACACTTTAATTGATGACGATAACCAGTCTAAAGCATTGAAACAAATTAATGCCCAACTCGATAAAAGTAATAAATACAGCCCTATTCTACTTAGATTAAAAGGCAATATTTTACTGGCGCTAAAACAAAACCAAGAAGCGAAAGATTTTTTTAAGTCAGTTTTGAATATGCAAAAGTTTGCATGGGCAAAAGTAGGATTGGTAGAAGCCTTAATTGCTAACAATGAGCATATTTTAGCTCAACGCATGCTTAAAACAATGCTTGAACGAAATGAAACGCGTCTTATAGCCTTAGACTTATTGGGGCGTTTAGAAATAAAACTAAACCAATTTGATTTAGCCCAAGACTTTTTAAGCCAAGCGACACATATTGCTCCACGTAATATAGACCGTCAAAAATCACTGAACAGCGTATCGCTCATTAATAGAGATTATGAAACCAGCTACTTAACTCAAAAAGATATTGCCACTTATGCTAAGTACTCTATGCATGATAGCCCAGACATTTATTTAAATGCTGCTCGTGCTGGGATTGATTTTGCATTGACCACAGATCAAACCGACCAAATAAACAGGATCTCTCGTCAAACAAATAAATATATTAATGAGCTAAAAACACAATTCCCAACCAGTAATGCGCAAACTCAAATCGATGTGCTCAATGCACGCCTTTATTATTTAAAAGATGAACATAAAAAAGCGAAACAGCTCATTGAGCAACTTGATGACAGCGATACTCAAATACGTTCAGTAGATGGTGCCCTAGACAAGGCAAAAGCACTGCATGAATTAGGTTTTCACCAAAAGGCGCAAGCGCTATTTAGCCAAATAATTGATCATTGCGAACGTCACCCAAGTAGAAGCGATGCTACTTACTTGCGTTATATACAGCAACAGCAAAGTGAAAGACGTGATATTAAAATGGGGCCGAAAGAGCTCAATAATCATGCTGTTAAGCAGTTTGAGCGCGGCCAATTAAATGTTGCCTTAGAGGCATTCAGCCAAGCATTTAGAGTCATGCCACACAATCCAAGTATTGCGCTTAATTTATTGCAATGTTTAGTGGATAAGTCAAAAAAACATGGTGACTCTTTCAATAGTGTGCTGGCTCAAAAGTGCTTTAAACTATTAAAAAAATCCCCCCTAGCAGAAGAGCAATCAGAGCGGTTCGATAAACTACTTCAGATTGCTAAAGAAATGAAACTAGAGATTAGTTAGAGCCTGTTTGGCATTAATGCTACGTTATCGCCTATTTATGGGGAGTAACCACACCACATAGGCGCGGCCTTGCCTAAATCCCAAACAGACCGCTGCAAATTTAACCTTGAAAGGTCAACAGACCCTAGAGCTTTTTCATTGCCAGTGCGTTTACACAGTAGCGTAAACCAGTAGGAAGTGGCCCATCAGGGAAAATATGCCCTAAATGCGCATCACACACATTACAAACAACTTCAACTCGCTCCATGCCATGACTATTATCCATGACATAACCAATCGCTTCCTCAGTTGCCGGTTGGGTAAATGAAGGCCAGCCGGTGCCACTATCAAACTTTTCATCTGCATCAAATAGTAAGTTGTCACAACAAACACACACATACTTACCTGGCTCTAACAAGGTACAACTACTCGAACTATTTGGTCGTTCAGTTCCCTTTTTACGGGTCACATAATATTGCTCTTCGTTTAACAGTTCGCGCCATTGCTGATCTGTTTTAACCACTTTTCGAACCGGTGTTGGATTGCCATGGTTGGCAAAATTAACAATATCGTTCCACTTCAACATAAGAACCTCATTACGTTATTAATTTAACTAGCAATCATTTACTTGTAGTCTGGTACGCCTGTGGCTAATACCACGATCAACGCTATCTAAAGACTATAGTGTGCTTTTCTGTTGCTGTAAGTATACGGTTTACATAGGCATGCAATTGGGCTTGACTGCCAGGAATGCTCACGCTTAATTGTCTGTCATTATTACTATGCACTATTAGCTCATCGTTTCTTATTTCTATCGACTCAATATTACTGATGACTAACCAATGCGGGCCATTTTTTTTATCAAACAGCCCTGTTAAACTAAAAACAAATAAGTGCTGCGCATCGCGTTGAATAAAATTACGCAGCGGATTGCGCATTTTAAACAACGGCGTTAATCGGTAACAACACGAACAAAACACCACAACCCACATTACTAACCCAGCTTTAAACCAAAGGTGTTCCCCTAAAGAAAAAAAATAGCCACTCGCTATAATAATGAGCCCTATTAAAGCAATTACTTGTGCTATTTTTTTATTGATACTGTGCATAAGCCCTCTTACTTTTTATCAGTTGCTTTTTCTGTCGGCTCGGGCCAATCACTAAAGAAAACGCTTAAGTAACGACTTTTTGCCAAATACCACAACACCCATAATACAATCACCATTTGCACAGCTAAAAACAATGAGAAGCGATAATGGCTATGGGCTGCCTGAATACTTAACCACGACAAATCAATTAATGCACACGCAATCAGCGGCCAACGCATATACCGCCAAATACGCGCCAAGCGTTGTGTTGCTTGATGCGAGTCTCTTGGCCTTCGTAAACAAAATAAAATAGTGGGTACAATGGCTACAGCACCGATCGCTATAGCAATAAAAAAATCATCTTTTGACTTAAAAAACAATGACATTAAATCAAGCTCAGGTCGACGACTCAACGCGGCTATTACCCAAATAAAATAGGCGCGCAATAGTACTAAAATACTCAAGTGAAACGCTAATGGCGTACGATAGCTACCATATTTATCCCAGTATTCAGGCCCATATCGACTCACAACTGATTTTTCCTATCGGCAATAGTGCCCAAAATAAAAAATGCCACTAATAAGGTAAGCGCTAACCACTTAGTGCCAAAAAACAGTAAAGCTTTAGTTAGCAGTGGGCTTAACCACACCACTAACAAGCCAAAGCCAAACGCAGTTATCAACACAAAACACGCCACCCTAATAATAAAGTGGCGCCTAGCTACGACACCTTTGGTTAACTTTAAAATGTCATCCGCATACAGCGACACTAAGCACACCATTAAAAGCAGTGATAAATGCGGCAAATAGCCCTGTAACCATTGGCCTAGGTCAATTAACAAGGTATTAAGTATATTTGTAAAACTAGCCATTATGAGTCTCTAACAAAGTAATTAAATCATCCTCTGTCAGTATTTCTATACCAAGCTCTTGCGCTTTGGTGAGCTTAGAGCCGGCTTTTTCGCCCGCCACTAAGGCATCTGTTTTTGCTGAAACACTGCCAGAAACCTTGGCGCCTAATTGTTGTAGGCGCGCTTTTGCATCATTACGATTAAGCGTATTAAGCGTCCCAGTTAGCACATAAGTTAAACCCGCTAGCGGCTGTTCTTGCTCTGATGGCGCTGTTAACTGTGGCCAGTTTACTCCTTGCGCTATTAATTCGTTTACCACTGTCAGGTTATGCTCTTCAGTAAAAAAGCCGCGAACATGCTTCGCCACTATTTCACCTACATCGCTTACTTCTATTAGTTGTTCAATGCTGGCATCAATCACGTTTTCAAGCGTTAAAAAGTGATTAGCCAAATTCTGAGCTGTGGCCTCACCGACTTCACGAATACCCAGTGAATATAAAAACTTTGCTAAGGTAGTGGTTTTAGCATCATCAAGCGCCGCAACTAAGTTTTTTGCTGATTTTGGTCCCATTCGTTCAAGTGACTCAAAGTGTCCCTGCTTTAAAATAAATAAATCAGCAGGGGTTTTGATCAGCTCTCGGTCAACTAATTGATCAACAATTTTGTCGCCTAAGCCGTCAATATCTAAAGCCTTACGTGAGGCAAAATGTTTAATCGCTTGTTTGCGCTGTGCTTGACATACCAAGCCGCCTGTACAACGTGCAACAGCTTCACCTTCAACCCGCTCAACGTGCGAGTCACAAATTGGGCACATAGTTGGAAACACAATCTCTTTTGCATCGCTTGGGCGTTGTTCAAGCACTACTTGGGTAATTTGTGGGATCACATCCCCAGCGCGACGAATAATCACAGTGTCGCCCACTTTTACGCCTAAACGGGCAATTTCATCAGCATTATGCAGCGTTGCATTCGATACCGTAACACCACCAACAAATACCGGCTCTAGTCGTGCTACGGGAGTAATTGCCCCTGTGCGACCTACTTGAAATTCAACATCTAATAATTGCGTTATTTCTTCTTGCGCCGGAAACTTATAAGCAATAGCCCAGCGCGGTGCACGCGCAACAAAGCCTAGGCGCTCTTGTAGGGCTTTTTTATTTACTTTTATTACCACGCCATCTATTTCATATTTTAGCTCGCTACGGCGCGTTAAAATGTCATTATAATAGGCAAGCGCGGCCTTTGGGCCTTCAACTAGTTTTGTTTCTGGGCACAGTGGTAATCCCCAATCAGTAAGCTTGGCAAGTTGCTGGTAATGATCTTCAGGTAATGTGCCATCGGCGACCAATCCGGTGCTGTAGGCATAAAACATCAGTGGCCGTTTTGCGGTAATTTTTGAGTCTAGCTGGCGTAAACTGCCCGCTGCCGCATTACGTGGGTTTACAAAAACTTTGTCACCGCGCTTTTCTGCTTCGACATTTAATTTTTCAAAGCCCGCGCTATCCATAAACACTTCACCGCGCACTTCAAGCTCACGCGGGTAATCATCACCGCGTAACTTTAATGGCACATTGCGAATTGTTTTTACATTTTG
Organism: Pseudoalteromonas sp. P1-16-1b; assembly: GCF_001401785.1. Classification (GTDB taxonomy): domain Bacteria; phylum Pseudomonadota; class Gammaproteobacteria; order Enterobacterales; family Alteromonadaceae; genus Pseudoalteromonas; species Pseudoalteromonas undina. Next base: position 5,613 of record NZ_LKGQ01000031.1, read on the forward strand.
AGTAATATTTTCGCCAGTAAAACCATCGCCACGAGTCGCTGCTTGCACTAATACCCCATCGCGATAAATAATCGATACCGCTAAGCCATCCAGTTTAGGCTCACAGCAAAATGTAAGCTCTTCAGTGCTCATTAAACGCTCTTTAATACGACGATTAAAACCATTGAATTCGTCTTCACCAAAAGCGTTATCAAGCGACAACATAGGCACTTGGTGTGCTACTTGCTCAAACTTGGCAAGCGCCGCCCCACCTACTTTTTGAGTAGGTGAATCGGCGGTTAAAAACTCAGGGTGCTGGGTTTCTAATTCGCTCAAAGTACGTAATAAGCGATCATATTCGGCATCGGGTATGCTGGGTGTATCAAGCACATAATAACTATAATTGTGTTGCTCAAGCGTGGTACGAAGATGATTAATTTGCTCACTAATGCTGCTTGCCATGTAGACCTCAAAAACATAAAAAAAGCCACTTTGACGAGTGAACGCCCAGTGGCTTACAAAATTTAACTTATGCGTATATTACGCAGAAAATGCGCGAACCTGCTCAACATATTGACGAATACGCTCTACCGTCATTTCGTTTCGCTCAGCATCCAAGATTTCAGCTCCAAATTCATCTGCTAGCTTCTTAGCGGCGCTGTGCAGCATATTAAACGCAGCAAGGCCATCGCCATCACATGGTAGAGTCATAAATAAACTCACGCCTGCGGTACTAAACTGTTCCATATTATCAATATCGAACGTGCCAGGGTTATACATATTTACCAGTCTAAATAACACCGGCCCTTGGCCTGCAGGGTCTAGATGGCGATTAAAAAAGCCTTCTTCTGAATATTTAAAACCTAGCGTGTTAACTGCTGGCAGTAATTTACTGCCTTGCATGGTCAGTCCTTCTGGCATTTGAATATGCACAATCACAAAGTCTGAAACATCTTTAGGGGCGTCTTGTTGTGTATCAACAGCCTCTTCGGTTACGACTTCAAGGTCATCTTCAATAGCTGTATCAGCTGGGCTAACATCTATTTGTGGCTCATCAGCACTGAAGTTTAACTCACTCATTTGTGGCTCTTCTCGTTGCGCTAACGTTGGCTCTTGTGGCTCAGTATGCACAGATGAAGGCTGCTGTTCTTGAACAGGTTCAACTCGCTCGCTTGCAGGGAGTTCAGCATTCTCTTTTTTTCTTACTGACCACAAACCGTGTATTAATAAGCCACCAATGACAAACACACTGATCACAATTAAAACCCATCTTAATTCTTCGGCCATCCCCTCACCTTTTATTATTAATATGTCTAACTGCCATCATTTTACCCAAAACAACTAGCAAATGACTATAAAATTATGCATGTGCAAGTTGCACCGCTTGTTCAATATCTACAGCAACCATGCGCGACACGCCTGGCTCTGCCATGGTTACACCCGTTAATCTACCCGCCATTTCCATTGCAATTTTATTATGGCTTATATAAATAAACTGCACAGATTGTGACATTTCTTCAACCAATCGGCAAAAACGAACCACATTGGCATCATCTAATGGGGCATCTACCTCGTCCAGCATACAGAATGGAGCTGGATTGAGCCTGAATATTGAAAACACCAATGATAATGCGCTCAGCGCTTTTTCTCCACCACTTAACAAATGAATTGTCGAATTTTTTTTACCCGGAGGTCTTGCCATTATACTAACACCACTTTCGAGTAAATCGTCACTGGTTAATTCTAAGTAAGCACTGCCGCCGCCAAATACTTTTGGAAAAAGCTGGCCAAAATCGTGATTCACTTGATCAAAGGTAGACTTAAAGCGCGTTTTCGTTTCACGATCTATTTTATGAATAGCGCCTTCTAAAGCTGTCAATGCCTGGGTTAAATCATCCAGCTGATTATTTAAATAATCACTTCTTTGCTTAGCTTGTTCAAATTCATCAATGGCTGCAAGGTTAACGGCTCCTAATTGCTCAAGCTGATTACTGACTCCAGCAAGTTGATTTTGCGCTGCATTTAATGACAACTCTGCAGGAAGCTCTGCTAAAACCTGTTTTAAATTTTGATTAAGCTCGCTAAGTGGCTCAAGTACCGCTTGCGCTTTTATTAATAGGCTTTGCTCTTCAATACTCAGCTTCTGGTGTTGCTCTTGTAATGCCACCAGCTCAGTTTGTGACGTTTTTAAACTCGCTTGTTTGTTTTGTAATTCTTGTTTTGCTTGAGCTAATTGCTGTTGAATATCCACAAGGGTTTGTTCGCCTTGTTGGTGCTGCACTAATAATTGTTCAATACTTAGTGCAAGCTCTTGCTCAGGAATAAGTAACGCCTCAATTTGCTCTATTAGCTCTTGCGTTCCTTCTACAGCCATTGTTAATGCTTGTTCGGCATGGTTCAACTTGGTTTGACTGAGCTGCCACTCACTGCGCACTTTTTGCTCATTAAGGTTTGCCTGATGTGCTTGCGTTCTATATTGTTCAGCATTATTCAAAACTTGTTTGTAACGTTCATCACTATTTATTCGTGTGCTATCGGCTTGGTTAAGCTCTACAGCTAAGGCCTCTAACTGCTCTGCAAGCTGTTCATTTTTATCAAGCTCTTCGCCCAACAATTCGCTTAACTGCTGCTGTTGTTCTAGCAGTGGCTGACGTTGTTGTTGTAATTTCGTCACCTGTTGCTGATGTTGTTCAGCTTGCGCTTTGAGCATATCACCACGCGTTGTTGCTACGGCTAACTGTTGTGCTAATTGATGAATAGTGTCTTTGCGCTCGTTTTGCTGCTCGGTTATTAATGCAGCTTGCGCTTGATGTTCTTCAAGTGTGGAGTGTGCGTCCGTCAATGCCTTTTGTTGTTGCTCAAGTAAGGTTTCTTGCTGCTTGAGCTTTTTGTGCATTAATAATAAGGAATTTTCTGCATTTTTTTCGCCACTGAGATGCCAATTTCGACCATGTAACGCCCCTTGCTTATCCATCACTGCAATATAACTGGCATCGTTAAGATGGTGTGTTTGACCCTCGGCATCATAAGCAATATGGTTTAATAACTCGGGGTAGATACCAGCGCTAATAAAGGCAGCAATACTATTGCTTGCCACAGACTGTGAGGGTATTTGCCACGTGCTATTTTCTGCTTTACCTGGTGAAATATGAATGTGCTCAAGTGATGACAGCGCCTGCTCTACTAAAAACTCATAACCAGGCTGAACAGTTAACTGTTTGAATAAAGTTAAAGTTTTATCGCTGTTTTTTTCAAGTCCAAGGGTAGTTTTTAGCCCTGCTATACCGGCTTTTAGTTCATTAACTTGCTGAGATAAATGCTGCCATTGCTGCTGAGCTTCATCAAGCTGTTGCTGCTGTATTGCCTGAGCACTTTGACCTCTACTATGAGCAGTTTGCGCGTTAGCCAGCTGCTCTGTTAGCGTTTGTCTGTGCTGCTGTTGCTGAATTAATTGCTGCTCTATCTCACTGCGTTTTAACTCATCTATTTGCTCATCAAGCTGCGTTAGTTGTTGCTTAACATAACTGATTTTCTGCTCTGTATGTTTTACTGCATTTGCATGCGCTAACTGCTGATTATTTAATTTTTGATAGTCTTCTGTTAACGATTGCCACTGTGATGTGTCGGTATTTTTAATCTCCAGCAGCCGATTAACCTCATCGGTAAGCTCTATAACCTGCTCGCTGCACATTAAGTTATACTCTACAGCCTGTTGCAAGCTGTCATCTAACTCTTGGCAGAGACTTTGTTGCTGCGTTTTAGCTTCTTCACTTTGGTTTTTTTGTTGCTCTAACTTGGCTAAATTTTGTTTCAGTGACAGCGTTTGTTGCTTAATGCTAATCTGCTGCTGTTCGCTGCGAGTCAATTCAGTATGCGTATGATGCTGCTGTTGCTGTGCATCATCGAGTTTATCTTGTTGAGCTTGCACTTGAGCATCAAGGCTTGCCAGAACATCATCATGGCCTGAATGCGCCGTTTTAAAGAAGCTGATTTGGTCATCCAGCTTTTTTATTTGCGCACTTTTATCGAGCTGTTGTTGATGCAGTTTTTGCCATTTTAATACCGCTATTTGCCCCTTTAAGGTGCGCTCTTGGGATTTAAGTTCGCGATATTTTTTAGCCTCAACCGATTGTACCGCCAGTTTATCAAGCTGGTTTTGTAACTCTTGACGAACATCAAGCAGTCGCTCTAGGTTTTCTCGGGTGCTTTTTATGCGTGTTTGCGTTTCGCGGCGACGCTCTTTGTATTTAGAGACCCCTGCGGCTTCTTCTAAGAAAACACGTAGCTCTTGCGGTTTGCTCTCAATTAAACGTGAGATCATCCCTTGTTCAATAATAGCGTAGCTTCGCGGCCCAAGGCCCGTGCCTAAAAATATGTCGGTAATATCACGTTTTCGGCATTTACTGCCATTTAGAAAGTACAATGACTGCCCATCGCGAGTCACCAAACGCTTAATAGCCACTTGGTTACGATCAGCAAAAGTATTGGGTAACTTACCCTGGGTATTATCAAATATTAATTCAACGGAGGCTTGCGAAATGGGCTTGCGGTTAGTAGAGCCATTAAAAATGACATCGGTCATGGCATCGCCACGTAAATTTTTAGCTGAGCTTTCACCAAGCACCCATCGCACCGCATCAATGACGTTTGATTTGCCACAGCCATTAGGGCCGACAACACACGTCATTTGGTCAGGAAATGGAATTTTAGTGGGCTCTACAAACGATTTAAAGCCCGCTAATTTAATAGTGCTTAAGCGCATTTTATTGTTATTACCGATTTATTATTGTTTTTTACTATAAGTAACTTAACGCATAAATAGCTAAAAAGTTAAGCTTGGCGTTTAAAATTATCTAAAATAATACCCGTGGCCATTGCTACATTAAGCGACTCTGCACCGCCAAAAGCCGGAATGGTTATTTTGTTGCTCACTAATTTTGCACACTGCTCGCGTATTCCATGTGATTCACTGCCCATAAGCAATACACCTTGGCCACTAAATTTAGTGCTATGCACACTTTGGCCATCTAAAAATGCACCATAAATAGGCATGTTTAATGTAGATAAGTATTCAGGCAATTCAACTTGGCTTACCGATACGCGAACGAACGACCCCATTGTGGCGCTAATTGTTTTTGGGTTATACGGATCGGCACTGTCAGTGCTAGCAACAATATGTTTTATACCGTACCAATCAGCCACGCGAATGATGGTACCTAAATTCCCAGGATCAGATACGCCATCTAAGGCTAATATTAAACTGTTTTCATCTGGTAATACGGTGCTTGGCATATCAATAATTGCAATAGCCGCATTATTACTTACCAAAGTACTGGCCTTTGTTAGCTGCTCTTCATCTGCTGTAATAAAATGCGTTTGAGGATATGCGCTTTGGTTATTATCAATAAAGCTTTGCGTTGCAAATACATCGTTTACTTTTAATGGACTATTTAATAACTCCAGTACGTTTTTTTCGCCTTGTACTAAGTATTGGTTAAATTGCTTGCGATACTTTTTTTGGCCAAGCTGGCGAATAAGTTTAAGTTGGTTTTTTGAAATCATGACAGCCCCATTAAATTATCTGCACAGTATACCAGAGGTGACTTAAAGTGCAGCCCCATAAACAGTAAAAGCAATAAAAATAGCCTACTTACAATCAGCTAGCTAATTATAAAGATTGTTTTTTTTATCTAAAAAAGGTAAATTTACAAAAAACAACATGGATATATTTTTAAAATGGAACCAGTACACCCAACTTCATCTGAGTCAAATCAAACACCCCCTGCTATTTTTAGCGGTAAAGTACAATTTAGCGGCAAAGCCGGCGAATTTTTTGGTATATGGATTGTTAATATACTGCTGAGTATTATAACTCTCGGAATTTATTCGGCATGGGCAAAAGTTCGCACCTATCGTTATTTTTACGGTCATACGCGTATCGACGGCCATAGCTTTGACTATCTAGCGACCCCAATACAAATTTTAAAAGGACGCATTTTAGCGGTCATCGCATTTTTAATTTACACCTTACTTAGCAGCCTCGCACCAGCGATAGGCCTTTTATTTGCTATTGGCTTTTTATTTTTATTGCCGTGGATCATCAACCAAGGTCTGCGTTTTAATATGCGTATGACTCGCCATCGTAATGTACGCTTTGCCTTTTCAGGTAATTACGGCGATGCATTTATTAACTTTGTTTTATTACCTATTGCAAGTGTATTCACATTACACCTATTACTGCCGTATGTATTAAAGCGAATTGATCAATATATGCATGAAAACATCAGCTATGGAAATAAGCCACTTACAGTAAATCTTCAAGGCGAACGCTATTACATCGCAGCACTTATTACCCTAGGAGTTGCAATAGGTGGCTTAGTTATTTTTGGCTTCTTTGCTGGTGCAAGTGCCTTAACTATCGGTAACTTAAACACACAAAACTTTAGCCTTTCGACAATTGTAGTGCCGCTATTAATTGCTACGTTGTATGTTGCGTTTTTAACACTAGTAGGCGCTGTTTATCATTCGATTATTAGAAATCATATTTTTAATAACAGTGAATTTACAGAAGTCGCTACCTTTGATTCGAACTTAAAAGCCATTGACTATGCCATCTTACTATTTACCAATGTACTGGCAATTATATTTACCTTAGGACTGGCCTACCCTTGGGCTAAAGTACGCAGAGCAAAACTATTAGCATCAGTTACAGAAGTCACTATTTATAGCGGCGCACTTTCGTTGATTGATGTTGCACAAAATGAGCAGTCATCATTTGCTGAAGAAGCTGCCAATGTGTTTGATATTGATATTTCACTCACCTAATGAGTAATTATCCTATTTTTGGCTGTTATTATTACCCTAATAGCAGCCAACGTATTAAAAGCTATGCACACCTTTCCCATGAGCAAATAACACTTGTTGACTCTGAGAATACGACGTTACTTGCATCAACAATAGACAATTGCCAACTTGATAGCCCGTTACCTGGCATGGCGTCAGAGTTAAATTTTGCTGATGGTGGGCGATTTATTCCTCAAGATGTAGAATTTAGGTGGCCATTCGCGCTTAAAGAGCATGGACTCAGTGAACGCTTAGAAAAAAATAAGATTCTTATTGTTGCATCCGTGCTGCTAATTCCCCTATTGCTTTGGTTAATTTTATACCGCTTAATACCATCAGTAGCAGTTTATAGCGTTAACTTAGCACCTGCCTCGACAATTGAAACGATGGGAGAGCAAACGCTCAGTGTAATAGAAAAAGTCGCATTGGAACCTTCTCAACTTTCCACTAATAAGCAATCAGAAATACAGCAACAATGGCGTTTAATGCTCAACTCGCTCAATTTAGACAGTGCAAAGTTTAGGCTATCTTTTTATCAGTCTGATTATTTTTCAGCTAATGCGTTTGCTCTTCCAAATGGTCGGGTTGTAGTAACTGACGAACTTGTTGATCTATTAAAAAATGACCCTGATGCCCTGCGTGCTATTTTACTTCATGAAATTGGTCATGTTCAGCACCATCACAGCATTCGCCTTGCAGCACAAGCTGCAGCGAGCACCGTTGTATTTGCAGTTATTTTTGGTGACTTAGAAGGTATATTAGAAGTCGTGCTTGGCTCTGGCTCATCTTTTTTACAACAAGCGTTTTCGCGAGATATGGAACAAGAAGCCGATGTATATGCGATTAAAAACCTTTTAAAATTAGGCTATTCTAACCACGACTTTGCTGATGCAATTGAAGCACTGGAAAATAATTTACAAGCGCAAGAAGGGAGCTATGATGATACTTGGTTAAAGTATTTATCAACGCACCCAAGTTCTCAAGAGCGAATAGAATATGCGAGGCAATATAAACCACAATGACCCCTGAACTAAATTTGCTCTTATTGGCTATCATTATGATAACCCTAGGCTACGGGTTTATTTATCCGCGCTTTGCAGGCAGCAGCTTTAAAAAAGTATCGGTGCAAGATTTATTTGCAACAGGCATTACACTATTAATTGCATCTAGCCTTTATTACAACTCGGGCGTGCAATTTAGCTGGTTAATATTTGAAGTTAATTGGTTTTGGTTTACTTTTTTAACTTACGTCATAATCGAAATTCCGGTGTTTTTTATTTATGCTAAAAAGCACAATATGCAGTTTTAATAGTCTTTTATTTTCATACAAAAAAAGCGCCAAATTGGCGCTTTTTAAACTGCATTAACACATATTAATATTTATGCTTAAATGCCCACAAATGCAGTAATTCACTGGCAATCGTTGCAGCGGCAATGGCGGTAAGCTCACTTTGGTCGTACGACGGGGATACTTCAACCACATCCATTCCCACCATATTAACCCCTTTCAGTGCGCGTAAGATTTTAAGCACTTTATCAGAGGTTAAACCACCACACACGGGTGTGCCCGTACCTGGTGCAAAGGCGGGGTCTAAACAATCTATATCAAAGGTTAAGTAAACCGGTAAATCACCCACTCGCTCAATAATCTGAGCTGCAATATCATTCGCATGGAGATCATTGGCTTGCATGGCATCAATCACTGCAAACTCATGCCTGCTTTGATCAAAGTCAGTACGAATGCCGAGCTGAATACTGTGATTAACATCAATTAACCCTTCCATTGGCGCATGATAAAACATGGTGCCGTGATCAAAACGCGAGCCGTTGCTATAGGTATCGGTATGTGCATCGAAGTGAACTAATGCCATTTTGCCATGAATTTTTGCATGTGCGCGCAATAGTGGTAACGTTACGAAATGATCGCCACCCAAGCCTAATAATGTTTTACCTTGGCGAAGTATTTGCTCTGCCGCCATTTCTAATTGCGCGGTAAAATATTCAGGGTCGCCTACCGGATAAGTAAAGTCGCCAGCATCCGCCACGGTTAAGCGCTCAAACAATGGAAATGTCCATGGGTATTTTGTATCTTCCCATGCTAAATGTACCGATGCTCTGCGAATAGCATCAGGTCCTAAGCGGGCACCAGGGCGCCCTGAAGTGGCTAAATCAAACGGTAGACCCAATATCACTACATCGGCTTCAATCGCGTTAATGTTTTGTACCATAGGACGACGTAAAAACGTCATCCCATTTGAGTACAATGAGTGGTCAACACAACCAAACAAGCTAGACATTGCTTATAACTCTTCTAAATAAGTGTAGCCATCAAGGCCGCTTTGCAACTCGTCTAAAACGCTTTGCTGTTCGTCTGGTGCAATTTTTGCGCTCACTAACTGCGCATATGACTGCTGAAAACCTTCAACATCTAAATGCACATAACGCATCATGTCAGCGACAGTATCACCATGATTAATCTCTGTAATGCTAGCAATACCTTGCTCATCCATATTGACAATAGCACTGTGCGTATCACCAAATAAGTTATGCATATCGCCTAAAATCTCTTGATAGGCACCTACTAAGAAAAACCCCATTAAATAAGGTTTGTCTGCTGTAAACTCTGGTACTGGTAACGTACTTTCAATACCTTGACCATCTACATAATGCTCTAATGCGCCATCTGAATCACAGGTGATATCTAGTAAAACAGCCCGTTTTTGTGGAGCTTGCGTTAAACCACTTAATGGCAATACCGGAAACACTTGGTCAATACCCCACGCGTCAGGCAATGACTGAAACAATGAGAAATTGACAAAAAACTTGTCCGCTAAACGCGCATTCAGATCATCTATAATCGGTCGATGAAAACGGTTTTTGTTATCCATTAATTTATTAAGTTCATAACACACGCGTAAGTTTATTTGCTCTGCCCATGCACGCTGAGTTAAATCTAATAATCCCATCGCAAACTGACTATGCGCTTCAGCTAAATCACCTTGGCTGTCGTGAAAAATCTCAATTAATGCACGGTCATCAGTAAGCACATGCAATTGTTGCCATGAAATCCACATATTTTTAAGTAACTGCGGCGCATCATCAGCTGGCGCTTCTATTTCTTCCGGTGTATACGTTTCGGTGCCAATTACATTGGAAATTAGTACCGCGTGATGCGCTGTTAATGCTCTTCCCGACTCTGAAATAATGGTAGGAAAAGGCTGTTCATACTGCTTACAAATATCACCTATGGTGTACACAATATTATTTGCGTATTCAGCTAAACTGTAGTTCATTGAGTTGTGTGATTGACTGCGTGTGCCGTCGTAATCAACCGCTAAACCACCCCCTACATCAAGGCACTCTATGTGTGCACCCAACTTACGTAATTCACAATAAAAACGCGCAGCTTCACTTACACCTAAGCGTACATCACGAATATTGGCCATTTGCGACCCTAAGTGAAAATGCACAAGCTGTACTAAATCAAGCTGATCAGTTTCTTTTAAACGGTTTACTACATACAGCACTTGTGAAGCAGACAACCCAAACTTCGATTTTTCACCGCCACTTGCTTGCCATTTACCTTTGCCCTGCGATGCTAAACGCACACGAATACCAATACGCGGTTTTACATTAAGTTCTTTGGCTTGGCTAAGCACCATGTCCAGCTCAGACAATTTCTCAAGTACGATATACACTTTATGGCCCAGCTTTTCGCCAATCAGCGCTAAGCGCACATATTCTTTATCTTTGTAGCCATTACACACAATGACCGCACTGGTTTTTTCAGCCAGCGCTAATACAGTTAATAACTCTGGCTTGCTACCAGCCTCTAAACCTAGCTGTTTTTTTTCTACTTGCGCTTGGCTGGCAACAATTTCTTCAACGACTTCACGTTGTTGATTTACTTTAATTGGATAAACTAATAAATAGTCTTTTGGATAGCCATAGCTTTCTATTGCGGTATTAAATGCGCCACATAGGCTATGCACACGATGGTGTAATATTTGTGGAAAACGAACAAGTGCTGGTAAGCTTAAACCTTTGTCTTCAAGTTGCTTAGCAATGTCTGTTAGTGCAATGGTTTGCTGTGGGGCATCAGCCTTGGGCGCAACATACACATCACCTTGATCATTAATACCAAAAAAACCTTGGCTCCAATGACGAACGTTGTAGCTCGTACGAGCTTGTTCTAGTGATGTTGTCTCTTTCATTTATCTTTCTCTTTTATTTATGAATGCCAAACCGGCTAGTTGCCGCGCATTAAAAGAAAAATAGTGATTCATGTCCAACAAGTATTTCTACTCGTAACGAGTTAGGATTGAAATTGATAAATAAAAGCTTCAAACAAAGCAATATTAGCTGAGCGCAAGCTCCATAAATAAGCTATTCGGGTTTTCTGTGTATTCACCAAAAGGGGCACATTGCACAAACCCTAAATTCTCATAAAGATGGATTGATTGTATTTGCTTTGGTCCTGTTTCTAGTTTTATGATTGGGATTTCTTCTTCGCCTGCATAGTGCAATAAAATTTGCATAATACGCCGCGATAAGCCTTTTCCGCGATAGCTAGGTTTTACGTAAAGCCGTCTAATTTCGCCATACCAGCTACCATCAAATTGCTTTACTATTGCGCCACAGGCAACTATTCCGTCTTTATTCTTTAACCCTACAGCGTAAACGCCCGGTAAACCAAGCTCATTAACTGTAAGCGCTTGTGAAGTTGCTACAGGATATAATGAGCTAATAAGTCGATCTATGTCAGCAAATACGTTGATCACATCCTGATCACAAGGGTCTAAGTCGACTAACTGCATGGTTTATCTCAAGGTTATGCTTAAATATATTTAAACTATACCGTATCGATAGGAATGAACAACCTACTTAGGCTAAGTTATTTTTAGTGGGTTAGTTTATTGCTAGGATAATAAATAGCTCAATAACAAGGTGAGAATATGATGTACCCAGAAAAAGAGCGCTTATTAGCGCTCTTTATCAATTATTAAAGCCCTTGTTCGTCTGCCATTTTCTTAACTATTTGTGGTGCTGTCCACAACGAAGGTAGTAACACAAACGAAACTGGCACCGCAGTGACCACAATAAACGACTGCAAGGCTGAAATTCCGCCCTCGCCTATAGAAATAAGCAACGCCGCCATCACCCCCATCATAATCCCCCAAAACACTCGAATAGAGGTTTGTGGGTGATCGGTACCCGTCATTACCATAGATACCGAGTACGTCATTGAATCACCTGTTGTTGCCACAAAAATAGTGGTCAGTACTAAAAATAACACCGACACAACAAATCCCATAGGTAACTGCTCAGTGATGGCTAACAATGCCGCTGGCAAATTAAGCCCAGCAAAAGGCTCTGATATAACGCCAGGATTATTTAATTCAAAAAAGATGCCTGAGCCGCCAACAATAGTAAACCAAAAACACGTCATCACAGGGGCAACCACAGAAATAAGTAAAATCATTTCACGAATAGTACGTCCACGGGATATACGTGCAACGAACATAGCCATTAATGGGCCATAACCTAAAAACCAGCCCCAAAAGAATACAGTCCACCAGTCTAGCCACGGTTTATCGGCACGAAATGTAGCCATAGGAATAAAGTTATCTAAATACAAACCAAAGGAATGAATGTAACTGTCGATAATAAACGCAGTTGGCCCCATTAGTAATATAAACAACATCAGCAACACTGCCAGTACAACATTAAAACGGCTTAGTAGTTGAATACCTTTGGTAACCCCACTTACCGCTGAAAGTGTGTAAATTCCAATTAAGCTAAATAAAATAACCACCTGCGTGGTGTAGGTATCAGGAATGGCAAACAATTTTTCTAGACCAAAACTCACTTGTAAACCTAAAAAACCAATAGGACCAACAGTGCCAGCAACCACAGCGAGTACACAACATGCATCAACAATAGTACCAAGCGCACCTTTCATTGCGCGATCGCCAAATACCGGGTAAAGCAAAGTGCGCGGTTTAAGCGGTAATCCTTTTTCGTAATGGAGATGCATATAAACAATACCGGTCAAACTACCTAAAATAGCCCAGGCTAAAAAGCCCCAGTGCATAAAGCTTTGTGCAAGAGCGTTGTAGGCTGCATCCTTTGTGCCAGTTTCACCACCAAATAACGGGGGCGGAGAAATAAAGTGTGCCATTGGCTCTGCTGCGGCCCAAAATACACCGCCACCTGCAAGCAAAGTACACATAATTATACTTATCCATTTGAAGGTAGATATTTCAGGGGTTTTTAAACCGCCGAGCACCACTGAACCGGTGCGGCCTACGGCTAAAAATATGCCAATCACAAAGGTTAATAACAGCAGAACTTGCCAAAAGGCGCCAAATATTTTGGTGGAGAAGGCAAAGGCAGAGTTTATCCAATCCGACATCAGTTTTATGTCGTACAGTGCCAGCGCGGCAAATAAAACTAATATACCGCCACTGATTAAAAAAACGGGTATATCAACCCCTTCCAGAAACTTTACTCGGGGAGAGTGTATTTCACCCGACTTTAAAGCTGCTTTCGTGGTATTCATTTATCGCTCCTAATGGTTTTTTACAGTTACCGACATAGCGACATACCATGACATAACCCTAAACCATAGTTACAACGAACGAAAAAGCAACTCAAAAGCAAGTTTCAAGTACCTGTCGTGTTTACGTTTAGATAATGTCACAACAAGTAGACTTATTGCCAATTCCTGACTAGTTTAACGCGTTAAAAACGCTAAACCAATGCCACAGCAATGATTTGTGCAACTGTTACAAAATAGTAAAAAACTCATTACACTTAGCTAGCAAACAAACAAAAAGTATACATTTCTGTTTGAGCTAAAACGCAGTAAGTTAGCAAACGTTACTGCCCAATTAGAGGTTAAACAAAGCGACTTATTGATTGGGGTAACTAAACTTGTCGCCTCAGTTAGTAACAAGCACGATGTTATTGGTGCTCTTTATGCCATTTTAAGTAATTGCTGTGTGTTAATGGTTTTGCAAATAAGAACCCTTGCACTGCGTTTACACCCATAGACTTTAATATATGTAGTTGCTCAGCACTTTCGACCCCTTCGGCTACAATATTAATATCTAAACTATGACCTAAACCAATAATAGACTGAACTATGCTTTGCCCCGATGCGTTATCCAACACTTTATCAATAAAGCTTTTATCTATTTTTAGTTCGTCTATCGGTAAAACACTCAAGTGCTTTAAACACGAGTAGCCGGTACCAAAGTCATCAATTGAAAATACAAATCCCTGCGACTTTAGCTCTTTCATTTGCTTTACCGTACTCATTAAATCACCCGCTAACATGGACTCAGTGATCTCTAATTTAATTTGTGAGGGTAATACATCATACGTCTCAATCGCTTTAAACAATTCTCCTTTTAAAGTAGAAGAATTAAACTGACACTGGCTAATGTTAATAGACACATTAAACTGGTTTTTCAGTGCGTTATGATCTCGAAGTGTTTCCAGTAAAATACAAATATCGCGCAATACAATGTTTTGTAACTTTTGAATTAAGCCAAATTGCTCGGCAATCGGAATAAACGAATTAGGAAAGATTAGTCCTTTGGTTGGGTGATTCCATCGTATGAGTGCTTCTGCACCAATAATACTGCCATCAATTGATAATTGAGGCTGAAAGTAAGCACAAAATTCATCACATGCAATCGCTCTGACTATATCTGTTTCAAGCTCAGTTTGATTTTCCAGTAAGGTTTGCAGTGCAGGATCGTAAAAGCTACTACTATTACCGCCTTTCATTTTAGAGCGATACATGGCGGTATCTGCAAATTTTAAAATATTTTCGCTAATAGCATTGGCGTTATTAATTAAACATATACCTATACTGCAGCTAACTTGAAACGCCAAATCCCCTATCTCAAACTTGTCATAAAAAACGCTTTGTACCACTTTAGCCATTAATTCTGATTCAAGACTCGCTTGCTTATGGCTATCTCCTACATTCTCAATGAGTATAATAAATTCATCACCGCCCACGCGGGCAAGGGTATCTGTTGGGTTTAAAACACGCGTTAGTCGCTGTGATAGCTCAACCAGTATTTCATCACCGGCATTGTGGCCTAATGAGTCGTTTATACGTTTAAAATTATCTAAATCTAAAAATAAGAGTGCGCCCGTGTGTTCAGACTGCTTAATTTGTTCAACATACATACTGAGTTTATCATTGAGCATTCTGCGGTTCGGGAGGTTTGTAAGCGGGTCAAAAAATGCTAACCGTTGCACCTCTTCTTCTGCCGCTTTACGAGTAGAGATATCTCTGGCCATCCATACTACATGTCGCTGAGAGGGATTATTAGGTTGGTAACTTTCAAGCGGGGCTGTTCGTCCTTCAAATGTAAGTTGTTTACCTTTTATATTTAGCTGATACTCAAACACTTGAACTTCATTAGTTTGAAGCGTTTTGGCAATTACCGCCATAATAGGATTAGCATCCTCGGGAGGCATAATATCTCTGACATTACGATTAATCACATGCTCTTGGCTTAAATATAAACTTTCATTAGTAGTGCCGTAAACGTTGGTATACTCCCCTTCTTCACTCAAAATAAGAGTTAGATCGGGAAGTACTTTTGCGAAGGCTTTAAACTTTTCATTACTTTGCTGTAATTCTGCAAGTAACACTTTTGATTTTAGTGACTCTGTGTGCTTTTCTAAAGCAATACTGGTGAAATCAACAAAAAAGTCTATTAACTCTAAATCTTGTGGTGTCGGTGACTTGGCACTGTCATGATAAATTGCAAAAGTGCCTAATATGTCTGATTGGGTTGAAATAATAGGGGTTGACCAGCACGACCTTAAATCAAAACTCAATGCCAACGCTTTATAGTTTTCCCATAAGGGTGATGTTGCAATATCTGAGGCTATTACTCGCTTTTTTTCATACACTGCAGTACCGCATGAGCCAACACTGGGGCCGATATGTACGCCATTAATTGCCTCACAGTAACCCTTTGCAATATTAGGCGCCGCACTATGAAATAGCTGTTCACCTTTGAGTGTTAATATAGAGCACTTTGCAGAGGAGTCTTCAATAAGCTCCTCAATAGATAAACAAATATTTTCAAGTACTTCATCAAGTGGCGCACCCAAGGCTATTTTAGATAATATATTTTGTTGCTGAGAAAGCAGCTTTCTGACTCTCATTATTTCAATCAAATTATATTCCTCAACAGTCACTTACGCTAAATGCGCCGCTATATTCTATATAATAATTTATTATAGTCTTTTGACTATACATAATATTGAAATTAGCATCTATGGTAATTTTGTCTATTGCCGAGCATTTTATTTCATTAAGCACTTTCGAAGAATTCAAAGCAATTGCCCAAGCTAGCAATTTATTATCATTCTATTTGAAATACCATTTATTAAATACTTTGTTACTTAAAAGTACTGTTTAAAATCATCAGGCTATTTATAATAGCCAAAAGATAAATAATCGATGAGGTTAGTGTGCAAATAACGCAAGGTATGGAATATTTTTTTTCCGGGTTTAAGTTAATTAGTCAAAAAGGACTAAAACGCTTTGTACTAATCCCCCTACTTATTAATATTTTATTATTTGGTAGCTCCTTATTCTTTTTATTTGGCTGGCTGAGTGATGGCTTTAATGCCGTAAATACCATGCTCCCAGAATGGTTAAGTTGGCTCGAATGGTTAATGTGGCCAATTGCTGTACTGGTGGTGCTGTTTAGTTACAGTATGTTATTTACCGTTATTACTAACTTTATAGCCGCACCTTTTAATGGCTTGCTAAGTGAAAAAGTTGAGCTGTATTTAACTGGTCAAAAAATTAACGACGATGGATTAGCTGATTTAGTCAAAGATGTGCCGCGAATGCTAGGCCGAGAATGGACTAAGCTTTGCTACTACCTCCCGCGCGCTATTGGCTTTTTTATTCTATTGTGGGTGTTACCGGTAATAGGCCAAGTGCTTTGGGTGCTTTTTACCTGCTGGATGTATGCGGTGCAATATAAAGATTATGCTTTTGATAACCACAAAGTTAGCTTCACTCAAATGAAAAATGACTTAAAAAGCAAACAAGGCTTATCTTACGGGTTTGGCTTTGCAGTGATGCTGCTAACCGCTATCCCATTTATAAATTTAATTGTGATGCCTGTGGCAGTGTGCGGCGCTACACGGTTATGGGTTGAGCATTACCGACCACAATATCGTAGTTAAAAAAAAATGGGCCTTTTGGCCCATTTTTTATACTCGCTAATCAATTAACTATATAAGCTTTGTGGTACTTTAATTACGTTTAAGTGCACCGTTATCTCTTCACGATCATGGTACAAATGCTTAGCTTGTAATTCGTAGCTAATACCAAACTTCGCCATTTCTTCTCTAATCATTTTTAGACATTCATACACACTATCAAAGCGTTTTTTCATCGGTAATTTTAGATTGAAAATAAGCTCTTTTGCATAGGCATTTACTGCCCAGTCAATCATCAAGTTAGTTACTTTCGTTGGCTTTTCTACCATATCGCAAACTAACCAAGTTATGTTTCTTTTTTCTGGACGGTATTTAAAACCATCTTCTCTAAAATGTTTTACTTGCCCTGTTTCCATTAAACTTTCATTCATTGGGCCATTATCTATCGCGCTAACAAACATACCACGGCGAACCAACTGATAAGTCCAACCACCTGGGCAAGCACCTAAATCAACGCTGCGCATGCCAGCTTGCACTCTTGACTCACGCTGCTGCTCAGGAATAAATACATTAAATGCTTCATCTAACTTAAGGGTTGAGCGGCTTGGACCATCGTTTGGCATACGTAAACGCAGAATCCCCATAAAGAAAGGTGAGTTGTTATAGCTATAAGAGTGACCCACATACGCAGTATTATTAGCTAAAAACAGCACATGCATTACTGGACGATTGGCTTTTGGTTCACGCAATACGGTATTTTGTTTCTCGAGCGCTTTTTTAAGCGGAGTTGATATCTTTTTACAAAAAGTCAGTAACTCCTTGCCCTCGTTGGTATCGGGTGTTTCTACTCGTAGTTCAGAGCATAAAGTAAAGTCTTTTGCGGCATCTACAATAGCGCCCACTCTATCCTCTAATGGCATATTTTCTATCAGGTTACCGGCAAACCATTGGCGTGCAAATACCATATTTTTAAAATCAACTTTTTTGATTATTTCGTCGCTGTGCTGCGCTTCAAAACATTCATAAATAACATAACCGGTATTTGGTTTTGCTTTTACATACCCAGCAAACCCTTGCTCGGCGGCGTGAAACGTTATTTCAGCAGCGGCATCGCTTTCAAAACCACTACGACAGTAAATCACAACACTAGACATATTAACCCTTAAACTCTTTAAAACTTAAATCGTGCAACTTGCACTAAAATAACTATCCAACCAATAATAAAACACAGTCCACCTAGTGGTGTAATTGGGCCCAGCCACTTTAAGCCGGTTAAAGCCAGTAAATATAAGCTGCCACTAAATAACAGTGTACCCGCTATAAAAAAACCACCTGCCATGCTTAAGTTAATGCCCCACTTTATTAAGATTGCCACTGCAATCAGTGCCAGCCCATGTACCATTTGATACTCGGCGGCGGTTTTAAAAATACCAATAGCGTAATCTGATAAGCGACTTTTTAAACCATGGGCAGCAAATGCGCCCAGTATCACTGAAAGCATACAAAAAAAGCTGCCTGCGAGTAAAAATAGTTTAATCATGTTTTTCCTCTTTTACATTCTCAATGGTGCTTTTGATAAAGTTAGCCGCCTGCATTGCTGCAACATTAAGGTTTTGTTGCTCGGTTATACCACTTTTTTTACGTGGTTTTAGTGAGTGGTCACCATCAGTTAACCATATATACTGCGGCTGTTTTGGCATTGCCATTGTGGCAAGCTCTTCACGGGTGCCAAAGGTGTCTCGTTCACCTTGTAGTACTAAAAAAGGACATGGTATGTCTGCAAAGTGATCTGTGCGGAGTTTTTCTGGCTTGCCCGGTGGATGAAACGGATAACCAAACGCAAGTACACCTAAAACAGCATGCGAGGTTGAGCAAGCAAGCATAGACGCCATGCGCCCACCCATTGATTTACCCCCTATAAATAGCGGTAAATTTGCATCAGCTTGAGTAAGTATATGATCAAAATATGTAAGTAATTTTGGTGCTCGCTCTGGTGGGCGACGTTTATTGGTTTGTTTAGCAATTTGCATGTATTCAAAATCAAACAGCCCAACGTCAATACCATACTCACTGAGCTGTTTGGCCATGGTTTGCATAAACTCAGAATCACTGCCAGCCCCTGCACCATGCGCAAATATAAACTGTGCGATTGCAGGTTGCTGACTGCTTTTAACCCATTCAATGCTCATTAATATTCTTGCTCCTGCTCAACTAGGCTTAACATCCAATCTTTAAATGACACAATTTTACCTAATTCATTTTGCGACTCACGGATCACCAAATAATAGGCGTTTTTGCTTTCTAAACTGTGATTAAACGGGATCACTAATCGACCTGCATCAATATCTGGTTTTGCTAAAACACTATTACCAATTGCAACACCTTGGCCATGTACCGCAGCTTGCAGCACCATAGATGAATGACTAAAAATAGGCCCTTGGTTAACTTGTACGTTGCGAACACCCGCGGTTTTCATCCATGTTTTCCAGTTTTTACGAGTGGTGTCATGCAACAACGTATGGTTTGCTAAATCACTTGGTTGATTAAGCGCTCTAGGGCCACTTAACAATAATGGGCTACACAGTGGCACTAAGTATTCAGTGTGCAATTTATAAGCTTGTACGCCACTCCAATGACCGCGACCATAATAAATTGAAATATCAACATCGTCTGTTAACGAGTTTTCGTCCTGATCTTGGGCTTTAATTCGCACATCAATTTCAGGGTGTAACTCGTTAAATAAGCTCAATCGAGGAATAAGCCATTGAATCGCAAAGCTCGGGGTTAAACTCACTGTTAGCGAGCCTTTTGCACCACGGGCTAGTAGCTTTTCGGTTGCGTCAATTAGCTGAGTAAAAATCTCTTTAATATCTAAAAAGTAGCCTTGACCTTCTTCGGTTAGAAGTAACGAGCGATTTTTACGCAAAAACAACTTTAACCCTAAGTGCTCTTCGAGGGTTTTAATTTGATGACTTACCGCAGCCTGCGTCACATACAACTCTTCTGCGGCTTTAGTAAAGCTTAAATGACGGGCTGCAGCTTCAAAAGCTTTTAGCGCGTTTAATGGAGGAACTCGTCTTGACATGGCAACCAAGCTTAGAATTAGTTTTTCTTATGCGGTGAATTATATACCTATGCTGGGAAAGAGTATATTCAAGCCACAAAAAAAGCGACCGAAGTCGCTTTTTAATGAGTAAATCACTTTTTTATAAATCGCTAGCACTGGTATCAAGCGGAGCAAAGCTTTTGATTAAATCATCAACCGCTTTCATTTGCGATAAGTACCCTTCTAATTTACTCAGTGCTAATGCACAAGGGCCATCACATTTTGCTTCATTTGGATTTGGGTGTGCTTCAATAAATAAGCCTGCAATACCCAGTGCCATGCCACTACGAGCCAGTTCTGCTGCTTGAGCACGACGACCATCGGCTGAATCAGCTCGACCGCCAGGACGTTGTAGCGCATGAGTAGCGTCAAATATAACGGGCGCCATGGTTTTCATGTCATCCATGCCCAGCATATCAACCACTAGGTTGTTATAACCAAAGCTTGAACCACGTTCACACAAGGCCACATTATTATTGCCCGCTTCATTAAATTTAGTAATGATATGACGCATTTCATGTGGGGCTAAAAACTGTGGCTTTTTCACATTAATAATCGCGCCTGTTTTTGCCATTGCAACCACTAAGTCTGTTTGACGAGCCAAAAATGCCGGTAGCTGAATAACATCAACAACCTCTGCAACCGGTGCTGCTTGATGAGGTTCGTGCACATCGGTGATCAGCGGAATATTAAAGGTATTTTTAATCTCTTCAAATATCTTTAAGCCTTCTTCCATGCCCGGACCACGGTAAGAATTGATTGACGAGCGATTGGCTTTATCAAATGACGCCTTAAATACATAAGGAATATTTAATCTAGTAGTCACTTCAACATAATGCTCGGCAATACGCATCGCTAAATCACGAGATTCCAGCACATTCATGCCACCAAATAAAACGAAAGGTTTATCATTTGCCAGTTCTATTTGATTAATATTTATAACTTGGTTGTTCATTTTAATTCCTTATGGTGCAACTGCTTGCATCATTAATCCACAAATATACGCCATATATGTACCTACACCATAGCCTAGTACTGCTAATAAAACGCCTACCGGTGCCAGTGATGGATGAAACGCAGCGGCGACAACAGGAGCCGAGGCCGCGCCACCTACATTGGCCTGAGAGCCAACAGCCATGTAAAATAACGGCGCTTTAATTAGTTTAGCAACAATCAGCATTAAGCTGGCGTGAGTTAGCATCCAAATTGCACCAAGCACAAAATACATTGGTGAATCAAAAATCGCCATCACATTCATATGCAGGCCAATTGATGCTACTAAGATATATAAAAATGCTGATGCCACTTTAGACGAGCCAAAGGCTTCGATATGACGCACTCTAGTGAACGATAAACTAATGCCTATAGTGGTCGATATAACAATAAGCCAAAAGAACTTACTATTTAAACTGTATTCTTTTGCCCATGCATAGTTATTGGCAAAGAACGGTCCTAAAATATCAGCACAAAAATGTGCTAAACCAGTAATACCAAAGGCAATAGCAATAATCATCATGTAATCATTCAGCGTTGGCATACGGGCATGCTCTGCATGGTATTTTTCAACACGCTGTTTTAAATCTTCAATCGCAGTGGTATCGGCCCCCGCTTTGGCATCAATCGCTTTATGGTTAGCCGCCATTAATAATAATACCGCCATCCATAGATTAGCCACAATCACATCAACAGTAACCATAGCAGAGAAGATATCACCGCCAACTTCAAACATCTCTTTCATAGACGCTTGGTTTGCGCCGCCGCCAATCCAGCTACCCGCAATAGTTGTCATACCTCGCCAAACAGCATCAGGGCCATGTCCACCCACTGCTTCAGGGTAAACGGCACTCATAATTAAAATAGCTAATGGCCCACCAATCACAATACCTGCGGTGCCCGTTAAGAACATAATTAATGCTTTAGGGCCTAGATTAATAATCGCTCTTAAATCAATGCTAATAGTTAGTAAGATTAAACACGCAGGTAATAAATACCGCGAGGCAACGTAATACACACTCGATTGCGAGCCATCAACAATACCAAAGGTATTTAGCAACGATGGTAAAAAATAGCACAGCAATAATGCAGGCACATATTTGTAAAATGTTACAAGCCCTGGGCGCTGACTTGACGAGGTTTTAAAAATAAAGCCTAAAATAATCGCCAGTAAACCTAGTACAACAGCATCATTGGTGATCAAGGCAGTTTGGGGATCAGCCATAACGTTTCCTATTTTTATTTTTAATGGTGGGTTTTATGATTATCTTCAAGTTCTTCGATTTGATGTTGGATGACTTCAATAGCAGGGTCGTCGGGACATTCATCAACAAAAAATTGTAAATCATCTCGTGCCATTTTAGGGCAACCTAGCTGATTTAGTAAATAGCCTCTGTCGCGTCGCTCATAGGGATCATCCCCTAGCATTTCCATTAACAAATCAACGCAAGTTAACGCATGACCAAATTTGTTCTCACTAATAAAAGACCATTTTTGTTGCGCTAAAAATAATTTATATACTTCGTCTTCAAAAATAAGCTCAAGAGGCTCTTGCTCTTGTGCATTATCTTCGTTGGTATTTTCAGGAATGATATACCAGCTTTGTTGACCACTACTTGGCTCAACAATGTACCCTTCATCATCGCTCATTGCGACGTGAATGCCCACTTCGCCTTGAGTTATGCTTACACTAGCATCAAGTTTTGCATGCTGTAAAAAATGGCATAACAAAATAGCTAAGGTCGTGGGTGTACCACTGCGCATAGATAAGGTGTAGCTAATACTGTTTAGCTTGTACTCAGGTACTTTAAGGCTTGACGCACTAAATAACCACTGACTGTAAAAGCAATCAAGTAGTTGTTCTAAACGATCATGTGCATCGCGTGTTTGCGAACAAATAGTCTCTATTTGTTGCTCAAACGCAGTCAATATTTCAAGACTTGGTGTTAAGTCTATTTGAGGGTCCCATTTAGCTTCTGCTTTAATACAACGATATATTGCCGGTGGCAAAAAATCATCGTAGGCATCTTCTATATAAGATTCATCGTGTTCATCAAACCCGAGGGTGGTCATTCATACTACAACATTCTAGAAAACGAACACGTAGTTTACCTAATTTTAAGGTTAGATACCAATAATCAGAAATGAAATAAAGAGACAAGCTTTACACCTGTAGTGTAAAGCTTAAGCAAGTATTGTTAATTACAACAATAGCGGGGCTTTGGCGGTTGCTAAAAAGCCAATAGCTAAGATAACCGCAGTGTTAAACACTAAAAACATAACTTTAGGTAATGTTGTGGTTTGCTTCGCACTAATAATCCCAACGGCGATATAAACAACCACCAATACAATTTTTTCTAATAGCCAAAGTTGCTCTAACGGGTTTATTTTAGCCATGGCCATTAAAGTAATAGCCGAGATGATTAGTAAGGTATCTATACTGTGGCTACCAATGAAAACCACTTTATTTTTAGCAAGGCTGCCACTGCCCATGCGCGAAAAAGAACGTACGTAAAATAAAATAATACTCACTAGCGCAATCGCCATGTGCGTATGTTTTAATGCTAAATAATCCATGTGTATTGTTACTTCTGTTTAGTTATGTGTTTTATCAGGAAAGCGTAAAATTACCGCTTCAAGTTCTTCAAGTTTATCATTGAATACATCAACAAGTTTAGGATCAAAATGCGTACCTTTGTTTGCATTGATCTCAGCAACGGCTTCTTCAAGTGTCCACGCACCTTTATAACAACGTTTATGACGCAGTGCATCATACACATCGGCCAATGCCACTATGCGAGCAAAAATATCGATACTCTCGCCTTTTAAGCCGCAAGGGTAACCAGACCCATCCCATTTTTCGTGATGTTGCTGTGCAATTAAGGCCCCTGCACTGACTATTTTACGCGGTGAATCTTTTAAAATGGCGTAGCCTTTGCCTGCATGGGTTTTCATAACTTCCCACTCATCACTGTTTAATTTACCGGGTTTATTTAAAATAGCATCCGGAATACCTATTTTACCCACATCATGTAGAGGCGAGGCAAAGCGAATTAAATTCGCTTGCTCTTCAGATAATCCATACGCTAATGCCAGTTCATAACAAATATAAGCAACCCGTTTTACATGATTACCCGTTTCACATGAACGCTGTTCAACTGCTTCGCTTAAACGATAGACAAGTTCTTGCTGGGTGGCTTCAACTTCAGTGTGTAATTGTACATTTTCAAATGCCAACTGCACATTTTGAGAAAAAATTTCGATTAGATTTCGTTGCGTATCTGTCAGTTTCGATGGCACACCGGATACAAATAACATCGAATTATGATTAAATTTACTACTACAATAGGCAAACAAATAGTCATCTTTATAAACAATTGCTTTGTTAGCTAGGGCTTCTTGGCACGCTAAGAGTTGATCTGCTGCTAATACTGTTTCTAGCTCTTCCCCTTCGCGCTTAGCAAAATCACCAGTGCCAGAGCAAACAATCAGTTTTTTATTTAATTCCTCTGACGGATTTTGCGCAACTAAGGTAGTGGCATACATAGCTTCGTCGGCCACATTAAGCAAGGAGGTTAGCTGCTGCATCACCCCTTCAATAAAGTTATCCATTGAATGAGTTGCAAAAATATTGCGAGAGGCGGTTATTATTTTTTCCAGCCCCTCACGTGACTGCTCAATAGAAATAATATCGCGATACGAACGAAGACTAGCCATCATCACGGTGAATAGTTTTTGTGCGGTGAGTTCTGTTTTAGATTTGTAGTCATTTATGTCGTAATTGACAATGACTTGACGCTCAGGGGCTTGACCTGGTTGCCCAGTGCGTAAAATGATACGAATGTAATTATTTTTAACGGTATTGCGTATGTATTTCGCGACTTGCAAACCAGCGTCGTCAGTTTCCA
This sequence comes from Pseudoalteromonas sp. P1-16-1b, assembly GCF_001401785.1. Lineage (GTDB taxonomy): Bacteria > Pseudomonadota > Gammaproteobacteria > Enterobacterales > Alteromonadaceae > Pseudoalteromonas > Pseudoalteromonas undina. The sequence goes on from NZ_LKGQ01000031.1 coordinate 30,657, forward strand.
TAACAACATCGAGTAGGATGATGGCTGCATCTGGGTGCTCATCAATTAACTTTTTTGCTTCTGCACCTGAATATGCGCTAATAAATTCCAAACGTTTATCTTGGAACTTAAAGTCACTCAATGCTAAACGGGTAACAGCGTGAACCTCTGGCTCATCATCAACTATTAAAACTTTCCATGTTCCTTGCTCTTCACTTGCTACTTCAGGTGGTTGTTCATTTGAAAATAAAAAATCTTCCATCACATAGAATTCCTTAAACCATATGCAAACAAACAACGGAGCTACTATAAATAATTTAGGGCCATTGTCCGAACGTTACGCGGTCGTTATTACCAAGATCTTTCACTGTGCTTACATTTATAAACGCCATTTGATTGAAAATATGACGCACAGCTGCACTTTGCTCAAATCCGTGTTCAATTAAAAGATAGCCACTTGCGTGTAAATAGTCACGTGATTGTGTAATTATTTGTTTAATATCAGCCATTCCTGCATCATCTGCGACTAATGCAGACAAAGGTTCAAAGCGCACGTCGCCTTGATGTAAGTGAACATCGTCATGTTCTATATAGGGTGGATTGGTTACAATTAGATCAAATTTTTTGTTTTTTAACACACTAAACCAGTTACTCTGCTCAACAGTCACATTATTAATAGCTAATCGCTCTTGGTTGCGCTTTGCCAACGCTACCGCATCATCAATACGATCAACAGCAATAATATCCCATGAGGGCATTTCGCTCCCAAGTGCCAGTGCTATAGCTCCCGTGCCCGTGCCTAAATCAAGTACTTTCGCGTTTTTAGGCACTTCGCACTCAAGCGCAAGTTCAACTAATGTTTCTGTATCAGGTCGAGGGATAAGTGTTGTTGGGTTCACTTCAAGCTGCAAACTCCAAAATTCACGACAGCCGGTAATATGCGAAACAGGTTCGCCTTGTAAGCGACGTTCACAGGCACGTTGAAATGCCTGATACTGCTCATCTGTGAGCTGTTTTTCAGGCCAAGTAAATAAATAACTTCGTGGCTTTTGTAAAATATTGAGCAGTAATACTTGTGCATCTAACTTTGCGCTATCACTACTTGATGCTAATAAATTAGTACCTGTAGTAATAGCGTTTTCAACAGAAGGCGTCACGATTAATCATCGCCCATTGCTGCAAGTAAATCTGCTTGATGCTCTTGCATTAGAGGCTCGACAACGGCGCCTAAATCACCCGCTACCACTTCATTAAGACGATAAAGCGTTAAGTTAATACGGTGATCGGTAATACGACCTTGTGGATAGTTGTATGTACGAATACGCTCAGAACGATCGCCGCTGCCAACTAAGTTACGACGTTCTGATGCTTCAGCAGCATGACGCTTTTCATCTTCAGCTTGCTGAAGGCGCGCAGCCAATACCGACATCGCTTTAGCACGGTTTTTATGCTGAGAGCGCTCATCTTGACACTCAACCACTACACCCGTAGGTAAATGGGTAATACGAATGGCAGAGTCGGTTTTATTTACGTGCTGACCACCCGCGCCCGACGCTCTAAAAGTATCAACTTTAATGTCGGCAGTATTGATTTCGATGGCTTCTGCTTCTGGTACTTCAGCCATAACAGCTACAGTACATGCTGAGGTATGTACACGGCCTTGAGACTCAGTTTCAGGAACACGTTGTACACGGTGAACGCCTGATTCAAATTTTAATTGCCCGTAAACACCTTCACCGCTGATGTTAGCAATTACTTCTTTGTAACCACCGTGCTCACCTTCGTTGGTGGTAACAACCTCTACTTTCCATTTTTTTGTTTCTGCGTAACGGCTGTACATTCTGAATAAGTCGCCAGCAAAAATAGCAGCTTCATCGCCCCCTGTTCCTGCACGAACCTCTAAAAATACATTGTTGTTGTCTCTCGGATCTTTAGGGAGCATCAGAACTTGAATGTCGTCTTCTAAAGTCGAAATCTGTGCTTTTGCTTCTTTGTATTCTTCTTGTGCCATTTCACGCATTTCAGGGTCTGAATCTTTAAGCATTTCTTCAGCACTGCTCAAATCCTCTTGTGCTTGCTGGTACGCTAAAAATGTTTTTACCACTTCTTCAAGCTCAGAGTATTCTTTTGAAAGAGTACGAAAGCGGTTTTGATCACTAATGACCGATGGGTCACTTAGTAGCGCTTGTACTTCTTCATAGCGCTCAACTAAGGTTTCTAATTTACGATAAACGGACTCTTTCATTTAACTGTTATTCCTGATCTATACCTAACATTTTTTTCAATTGATTTAACTGAGCCACTTCACCTTTTTTCGCTGCATCTTGGATGGCACGGGTAGGCGCGTGCATTAAGCGATTGGTTAATTTATTGGCTAGCTCTAAAATTACTTTTTCTGCATTTTTACCTGTATTTAGCTGGCTTAGGGCCCTATCTACAAGTTCTGCTTTTGTAGTTTGTACATCATTACGGTAGTGGCGAATTAAATCCACTGAATCAAGTGAACGCAGCCACATAAAAAACTCTTTGGTGCGCTCACTAATAATAATTTGTGCTTGTTCTGCCGCTTGCTCACGTGCAGCCATGTTTTCGCTAACAATGGCTTGTAAGTCATCAACAGAATATAAATAAGCGTCGTCAAGCTCTCCGACTTGACTTTCAATATCGCGTGGTACAGCAATATCTATAAATAGCATAGGTTTATAACGACGTTGTTTCAGTGCTTGTTCCACCACTCCTTTACCAATAATAGGCAAAGTACTGGCGGTGGAGCTAATAACAATATCGGCTTGGTGTAATCGTTCTGGTAATTGTGCCAAGGCAATAACATCTGCTGACACTTCATCCGCTAAGCCGCGAGCCCGTTCTATTGTTCTATTAGCTACCGTTATTTTTTGTGGCTCATTTTGGTATAAATGTTTTGCTACCAGCTCAATGGTTTCACCAGCACCAATTAATAGCACCTTGGTTTTGTCTAATTTGCCATAAATATGCTTTGCAAGATTAACCGCAGCAAACGCAACCGAGACTGCACTCGCACCAATGTTAGTTTCGGTGCGTACTTCTTTTGCCACTGAAAAGGTTTTTTGAAACAAACGATCAAAAGTTACACCCACCGCATCGTGGGTTTTAGCGCTGTTATACGCTTGCTTTATTTGCCCTAAAATCTGTGGTTCACCTAACACCAGCGAATCAAGCCCGCAGGCTACACGCATTAAATGGTTTATTGCTGCGCTGTCTTCATAACAGTAGATGTTTTTACTCAGTTCATGTTCATCTAAACCATGGAAACTGGCTAACCATTGCAACAATGTTTGGGAATTTTGTTGCGCAAGGCTACAATACACTTCAGTGCGATTACAGGTAGATACAATAACCGCTTCATTAAAGTCGGCATGACCACTTAATTGCTGTAGCGCCTCTGAAATTTGCTCAGGCGAAAAGGCCACTTTTTCTCGTAAATCTACGGATGCGGTTTTGTGATTAATACCAAGTGCTATTATGGTCATATCTGCCAAATATTGCTGAGCCCTACTACATAGGCGGCAATTTTATCAAAAATCTCAGGAATATGGAAAGTAAGGAACAACATTTGATTCGACAATATTTTATTTTAACCCTGTTATTTGTTTTTTTAACGGGCTGCGCCAATAAAAACAATTACAATACAAAAACTTACGAAGACTGGAAGTTACGTCTTAGTACACAAAAAACTTGGCAGGTGGAAGGTAAATTAGCGTTTATTAGCCCTGATGAGCGCCAATCTGCTAACTTAAATTGGCAACAAACACAAAATAGTAATCATTTAGTGTTAACCACATTTATTGGCACCCGAATTTTATCGCTCAAACAAACCGCAGTGGGGGCTGAATTAATATTTGATGAACAACAGTTTTTTGATACTAATGCGAGTAAACTTTTACAACGCTTAACGGGGTTTACTTTACCGGTAAATAACGCCGGTCAGTGGTTAAAAGCCACTATTGACGATCAAACCTTAGAAGTCGATCAATTAGGCCGTGCTAAAAGCGTGTTATGGTTTGATGACGCTGGCAAAAAATGGCAAATAAACTACACCAGTTACATACAAAAACACGGTTTTTGGTTACCTAATGCGCTAACCTTAACCCATCAAAAGATTAAAATTAAAATCAAACTCTACGATTGGCAGTTTAACTAATTATGAATACTCCCTTTGAACTTTCGCTGATTGCGCCGGCGAAGCTAAATTTATTTTTACATATTAATGGTCGCCGTGATGATGGCTATCATGAATTAGAAACCCTGTTTACATTTTTAAACTATGGCGACGAGCTCCATTTTACGCTTACTAATGATAAAAGTATTAGTATTAGCGGTGACACTCATGGCATTGCACTAACTGACAACTTAATTTATAAAGCAGCTTTATTATTGCAAACTCAGTGTAAAGTGAATTTAGGTGCAAAAATAAATTTAACTAAACGTTTGCCTATGGGCGGAGGTGTTGGTGGTGGTTCATCCGATGCTGCGTCAACACTTTTAGCGCTTAACACACTGTGGAATACCGCTCTTACACTAGATGAACTTGCAGATTTAGGCTTGAATCTCGGTGCAGACGTACCTGTATTCATTAAAGGTAAAAGTGCCATAGCACATGGCATTGGCGAGCAATTAGAGTATGTTAAATTGCCACAAAAATGGTACTGCGTTGTTTTTCCAAACCAGCATGTCAGTACTGCACAAATATTTACTCACCCCGATTTAAAACGTGACACGCCTAAACTTTTAGGTGACTGGCAACAACAGGTTTTGACTAACGATTGTGAGCCTTTAGTGAAAAAGCTGTGTCCCGAGGTTGAAAAAACCCTGCAGTGGTTGCTAAAATACGCCCCATCAAAGATGACCGGAACAGGTTCATGTTGTTTTGTTGAATTTGCTAGTCAAGTTCAAGCACAAGATGTACTTGCTAACCTCCCCCATACTTGGCAGGGGTTTATCGCATCAAGCGTTAATACTTCTCCTGCTCACACGGAGTTAGCCGCCATCATTGATAAATGAAGTAACGTACAAGTAATCATAAGTTAACCTACTTTGTTCATTCAATGTAAGTTAGTCCAAAAATTCAGTGCCTGAGGAACCCTACCGTGCCTGACATGAAGCTCTTCGCTGGTAACGCAACACCTGACCTAGCTCAAAAAGTTGCAAAACGTTTATATATTGAATTAGGCGATGCTGTTGTTGGCCGTTTTAGTGACGGTGAGATCAGTGTTCAAATTAATGAAAATGTTCGTGGCTCGGATGTTTTTATCTTACAATCAACCTGTGCCCCTACTAACGATAACCTGATGGAACTTATCGTTATGGTTGATGCGCTACGCCGTGCATCTGCCGGTCGTATCACTGCTGTTATTCCTTATTTTGGTTATGCTCGTCAAGATCGTCGTGTACGTTCTGCGCGTGTGCCAATTACAGCTAAAGTGGTTGCGGATTTCTTATCAAGTGTAGGTGTTGACCGCGTTCTTACGGTTGATTTACATGCTGAGCAAATCCAAGGCTTCTTCGATGTACCAGTAGATAACGTATTTGGCAGCCCGGTATTATTAGAAGATATGAAAAACCGCGACTTTGATGACGTGGTTGTTGTATCACCTGATATTGGTGGTGTTGTACGTGCCCGTGCAATTGCAAAACTATTAAACGATACCGACCTAGCTATTATTGATAAACGTCGCCCTCAAGCTAACGTTTCTCAAGTAATGCATATTATTGGTGACGTTGAAGGTCGTGATTGTATTATTGTTGATGACATGATTGATACCGGTGGTACATTGTGTAAAGCAGCTGAAGCTCTTAAAGAGCATGGTGCTAAACGTGTATTTGCTTACGCTACTCACCCTATTCTTTCTGGTACAGCTGCAGAAAACTTACGTAACTCTGTGATTGATGAAGTGATTGTAACTGACTCAATTCCACTGTCTGACGAACTAAAAGCGCTTGATATTGTTAAAGTATTAACACTTGCAGATATGTTAGCAGAGACTATTCGTCGCATTAGCAACGAAGAATCTATCTCGGCAATGTTTGAACATTAAAGTTAAACATTAATGAGTATAAAAGCGCCTTTTGGCGCTTTTTTTGTAGGTGATGTTTATTTTATAAACCCGCAGTGGTATGATAGCGCGCCTTTTGGCTAGGGACCTTGGTCGCAAAGGCCCTAACACTTTTAATTATTGGAGACATCATGTCTAACACAACTTATACTTATGACGCTGAACTTCGCGTAGAAACTGGTACTGGTGCGAGCCGCCGCCTACGTCGCGAAGACAAAGTGCCGGCAATCCTTTATGGAGCTGATAAAGAAGCTTTATCGCTTACTTTTGAACATAAAGATATGATCAAAGCACAAGAAGACGAAGGCTTTTACACTCACATCCTTACATTAAATGTAGGTGGCGAGAAAGTTGAAGCTATCTTAAAAGATATCCAACGTCACCCTTTCAAGCCTAAGCTTACTCACCTTGATTTCCAACGTGTAGACGCAACTCACAAACTAGTAACTAAGGTTCCTTTACACTTCATCGGTGAAGATAAAGTAACTAAGTTAGGTGCAACTGTTGTTCACCAGTTAACTGAAGTTGAGATTTCTTGTCTTCCTAAGTCACTTCCAGAATTCATCGAAGTAGACGTATCTGATCTTGTAGCTGGTGATTCAATCCACCTTACAGATCTTGCGTTCCCTAAAGGTGTTCAATCTGTTGAGCTTGGTAAAGGCGAAGGCCACGATCAGTCTATCGTTACTATCAAAGCTAACAAAGCAGCTCCAACTGAAGACGACGCTTCAGACGCTGCAGAATAATATTTAAGGTCTCGCACCTTGAATTCTATTCAAATGCTTGTGGGCCTGGCTAATCCAGGCCCCGAATACGCAAATACACGCCACAACGCAGGTGCTTGGTTCATTCAAGAACTCGCTGCACGCTACAACTGCACGCTAAAACACGACCCTAAATATCACGGCCTTACTGGCAAAGTGATTATTCAAGGCAAAGAATTCAAATTACTGATCCCCACCACTTACATGAACTTAAGTGGCAAAGCGGTGAGTAGTTTAGCCAATTTTTTTAAAATCCCAGTGGAAGACATACTTGTCGCCCATGATGAATTGGATTTAGACCCGGGCGTTGCCAAATTGAAAAAAGGCGGCGGACATGGCGGTCATAATGGCTTAAAAGACATTATTGCAAAAATGGCAAATCAAAAAGACTTTATGCGCTTACGCATAGGTGTTGGTCATCCAGGACATCGTGAAATGGTCACCGGTTGGGTGCTTGGAAAAGCAGCCAAGGAAGATCAGGAAAAAATGGATGCCGCAGTTGATGAAGCAGTTCGTTGTATGGAAATACTTGCTAAAGACGGTGTGTTAAAAGCACAAAACAGACTACATTCGTTTAAACCCTAGTTTTTAGGGGTATACGTACACACGTTTTAAACGAATCTAAACAAGGTATCTTACTATGGGTTTTAAATGTGGCATCGTTGGCTTGCCTAATGTTGGTAAATCAACACTTTTCAATGCATTGACTAAAGCGGGTATTGAAGCCGCTAACTTTCCTTTTTGTACCATTGAACCTAACACAGGTGTGGTACCGGTGCCAGATCCTCGCCTAGACGAACTTGCTAAAATTGTTAACCCACAACGCATTCTTACAACAAGTATGGAATTTGTGGATATTGCAGGTTTAGTTAAAGGTGCATCGAAAGGTGAAGGCCTAGGCAATCAGTTTTTAGCAAATATTCGTGAAACAGATGCGATTGGCCATGTAGTTCGCTGTTTTGAAGATGAAAACGTTATTCACGTAGCGGGTACTATTGACCCTGCGGACGACATTGACGTGATCAACACTGAGCTTGTGCTTGCTGATATGGACAGTGCTGATAAAGCAATTTTCCGTAATGCAAAAAAAGCAAAAGGCGGTGATAAAGACGCAAAAGAGCAAAATGCAGTACTTGAAAAAGTAAAAGTACATCTTGATGAAGGCTTAACTTTACGTTCTTTAGCACTAACAAAAGAAGAAAAAGCAGCAATTGCACCTATTAACTTCTTAACCATCAAGCCAACGATGTATATTGCCAACGTAGCAGAAGATGGATTTGAAAATAACCCACTACTTGATCGTGTGCGTGAAATAGCTGCCGCTGAAGATGCGGTTGTTGTACCTGTGTGTGCTGCCATCGAGTCTGAGCTTTCTGAGCTTGAAGATGAAGACAAGTTAGAGTTTATGGCTGACCTTGGTCTTGAAGAGCCAGGGCTTAACCTTGTTATTCGTGGCGGTTATGAATTACTGCACTTACAAACCTACTTTACTGCGGGTGTAAAAGAAGTTCGTGCATGGACTATCCCTGTGGGTGCAACAGCGCCACAAGCTGCAGGTAAAATCCATACCGACTTTGAACGTGGCTTTATCCGTGCACAAACAATTGCTTTTGATGACTTTATTGCATGTAAAGGCGAAAGCGGTGCAAAAGAAGCAGGTAAAATGCGTCAAGAAGGTAAAGAATACATTGTTAAAGATGGCGATGTAATGAACTTCTTGTTCAACGTATAATTAAACACTGCATCACCTTGAGTGGCTAATTGTTTTGAAAGGCTCGTTTTTACGGGCCTTTTTTATTTTCAGCCGAATAAAAACAATAATTAGCTACTTTTACCATAAGCTCAGAATTGTAAAACACATCTATAATTACAATGCCACGCTGATAAAGAGTGTTAAAAAAGCAACGTTTTAATTAAAAAGTAGCCGGTTAGCCTATTTTTCCTGCAAACAAACCAACTTAAGTGTTTTTTTGCAAAAAAGGTGTTGACGAATTTGGGGCATATCAGCATAATACGCCCCGCACTCAGCGATGAAGTGCTAACAAAAAAGATGGCTAAGTAGCTCAGCTGGTTAGAGCACATCACTCATAATGATGGGGTCACAGGTTCAAATCCCGTCTTAGCCACCATTTATTTTTTGTTGCTCAATGAAGAGTTTAAAATAACTACCATTTCTTTGATTAATTCAAAGCGATAATGCGGGAGTGGCGGAATTGGTAGACGCGCTGGATTTAGGTTCCAGTATCTTAGGATGTGAGAGTTCAAGTCTCTCCTTCCGCACCATA
>NZ_LKGQ01000032.1:0-36352 GCF_001401785.1 Pseudoalteromonas sp. P1-16-1b
GCGGCACTAGCTCAGTTGGTAGAGCGCGACCTTGCCAAGGTCGAGGTCACGAGTTCGAGCCTCGTGTGCCGCTCCAATTTCTCACCAAAAGAAATTGTAGTAAAATTAAAATACGATATTAAATGCGGTACTAGCTCAGTTGGTAGAGCGCGACCTTGCCAAGGTCGAGGTCACGAGTTCGAGCCTCGTGTACCGCTCCAATCTTATTTACTTTACAGATATTCATTTTCAAATAGCAAAAAATGACCCATACGCGAATCATTATAAATTTAATTTATGTAACTTTTTTGAAATGTTCAATGTGTGCGAATGATCTATGTTGTAAAATCTAAAACGCTTCGCCTTGCAAAGTTGCAATAATGTGCCTTGAACCACCATGATCACGGTGCTCACCTAAGTATATTCCTTGCCAAGTTCCTAGTGCTAACTGACCATGGCTAATAGGTATAGTTAATTCGCAACCTAAGGTACTGGTTTTTATATGGGCAGGCATATCATCATCGCCCTCATAGTCATGACGGTAATAAGGCTGGCGCTCTGGAACAAATTGATTAAAGTGGCTTTCCATATCCATACGCACGGTAGGATCGGCATTTTCATTAATGGTTAAGCTGGCTGAGGTGTGTTGAATAAATAAGTGTAATAAACCAACTTTAAATTGGCTTATTTGTGGGAGTTGATTGAGTATGTCGTTATCAATTAAATGAAAGCCCCGCGAGCGAGGCTTTAATGTAATTGTGGTTTGCGACCAGCTCATAGCTTATCAAAACTCACTTCAATATTGGCATTACCTGCGTCACTGGTAAACGGCATAAGAATTTTTTTGCCGTCACTTTTGTGAGTAATAGTGTGGTTTTTACCAGACACAACAATGGGTGTTGCCATGGCAAAATCATAGCCTTTTTCACCTAATAAATTCTTAGCACCACCGGTAACCATATTAGTTATTTCACCGACCATGTCGGTTACTTCTTCATTTATGTCGTCTGGTCGTTCGCCTAACATTCGTTCCATAATGGTCAGCGCTAAACCTTCGTCGAAGGTAATTGAAAATGAACCGCGAGTTTGAGGGCCAACCATACCAATTAATCCCGATACATCACCACAGGCTATCTCATCTGTTTTAATGCGTGGCTTGCCTGGTTTTAACTGAGTTTGAGCCATAGTGCTCAATACATTCATCAAAGAAGCTAAAAAGGGATTAATGAACTCTACATTCATATTAGATGTCCTTAAATTGGTACTGATAAAGGTTATACGCAAAGTATAGCTATAGTCGCTTATCTATGCTCGGCAAGAGTCACATTTACCATGTGCTTCTATTGTTTGCCCGGAAACTACAAAGCCACTTTCGGCTGCCAAGTTATTGAGCTCATGTGAAATTACTGTTGAGTGCAGCTCTTTAACAAAGCCGCAGCTATCACAAATTAATAGCTGAACAGGATGAATATGATCAAAATGATGACACAACATAAATGCATTGGTGCTTTCAATTTTATGAATAAAACCGAGTTCGGCTAAAAAGTCTAAAGCACGATAAATCGTTGCAGGTTTAGCACCTGTTTCAGTGACTTTCAATTGCTCAAGTAAATCGTACGCCCCCACACCACCTTGGGCACTGGCCAATAAACGAAATACCTTCTCGCGAATTGGTGTGAATCGCGCACCACGGTTGTCGCACACTTGTTTTGCTTTACTTACGAGTGATTCTATATTCATCTTCTCTCATCCTTACGCTGCCGTGATATACTAACATACTGTATTGTAGTTGCAGCGTTTTATTAACCGATTTAGTGAAAAGGTACTCATTAATGCATGAACTATTAGCTATATTTATTTTCTTTTTTGCGGTTATCGATCCAATTGGCACAATCCCGGTTTTTATCGCCGTAACTCGTGGAGATGACGACAAGTTTAAGCGTAAAGTGATTTTTAAAGCCGTGGGTGTATCTGCTTTAGTGCTGTTATTTTTTGTAGTTGCTGGCGAGCAATTACTGAATGTGATTGAGATCCCGCTCTCGGCATTTCAAATAGCGGGTGGTTTAATTTTATTAATTTTTGCACTCTCCATGACCTTTGGTGAAAGCAAGCCTGAAGCTGAAATTAAAAGTGTTAGAGACAGCACTGAAACCGCTATTTTTCCGCTCGCTATCCCATCAATAGCCAGTCCCGGTGCCATGTTAGGTGCAGTATTAATGACACGCAATGAGGAATATACCTGGGTTGAACAAATGATTACTTCATCAATGATGTTAGCTGTTTTAGTGGTGGTACTGATTTTGTTATTACTTGCTACGCATGTACATAAAATAATAGGTGATAGTGGGGCGAGTATTATTAGTCGAATTATGGGGTTAATTTTAAGCTCAGTCGCGGTGACTAATATTTTAAACGGTATTGCACAATACTTTGGCTTGCAAGTGTTTGCTTAATATTGCTGCGCATAGGGCTTTTGTGTAAAATGCAGCGCCGTTTAAGCTGTGCTTAAATTATAAATTTTTGAGGATCACATTTTGGATAAACGTACTTTAAATCGACGCTTTAGCGTGGCACCCATGCTTGATTGGACTGATCGCCACTGTCGTACGTTTCATCGTAAAATGACAAAACACACCGTGCTCTACACTGAAATGATCACTACTGGCGCTATTTTATTCGGCCGCGGTGACTACTTGCATTTTAATCAGCACGAAGGCCCTGTGGCATTGCAATTAGGAGGATCCGATCCGCAAGCGCTAGCACAGTGTGCCAAGCTTGCTGGTGAGCGTGGTTATGATGAAATAAACCTTAATGTAGGTTGTCCGTCAGATCGCGTGCAAAATGGACGTTTTGGTGCCTGTTTAATGGCTGAGCCTAATTTAGTTGCAGAGTGTGTTGCTGCAATGAAAAGTGAAGTGAATATTCCGGTTACGGTTAAAACTCGTATTGGTATTGATGAGCAAGATTCTTATGAGTTTTTATGTGCTTTGATAGAGGCTTCACATAAAGTTGGCTGTGATGACTTTATTATTCATGCCCGTAAGGCATGGCTAAAAGGGTTGAGCCCAAAAGAAAATCGCGAAGTTCCTGAGCTTAACTACCCCCGCGTTTACCAGCTTAAAAAAGATTACCCACAACTTGATTTAAGTATTAATGGTGGTGTTAAAACCATTGAGCAAAGCCTTGAGCATTTACAGTACATAGACGGGGTTATGGTTGGCCGAGAGGCTTACAGTAATCCATTTATGCTTAATGAAGTAGATGAAAAAATTTATGGTGATGCGGCTAATACTCAGTCTCGACATGATGTTGTACGCTCTATGTATGATTACATTGAAGAAGAGATGCGTTTAGGGGCTAATTTTTGGCATGTTGCACGCCATATGTTGGGTATTTTTCAGGGGCAACCCGGTGCGCGTGGTTTTAGACGCCACTTATCTGAAAATGGTCATGGCAAGCAAGCTGATTTAAGTGTTATGGATAAGGCACTAAGTTACGTACCCGAGTAATGCCAATTTAATGCAATTGGCGTAACAGATCCTCTTTATAGAAAAAGCCACCTCAGGTGGCTTTTTTTGATCCCAAATTTTAGTCAAAAATGTAATTTATTAGCTAATCTGACTTAATTACATTCAGTGACTAGTCATTAACTTACCCGCCAAAAGCAATTTAAGTTAATGATATTTAATGAAAATAAAATAATTTTAAGTTGTTGGCATAACTCTTGGAATCCTGTTGATGTATAAATAAAAAATCATCAGGAGAATAACATGGGTATATTTAATCGCGTAAACGACGTCATTCAAGCAAATATCGTAGCTATGCTTGATAAAGCAGAAGATTCAGAAAAACTACTTAATTTGATGCTAACCGAAATGCAAGAGGCACTTAATGAGTGTCGTAGCACCGCGGCGGCATTATTATGTGAAGAAAAGAATATCAAGCGTCAAATAAGCAATAAACAACAAGCGCTCACAAATTGGCAATTAAAGGCCGAACATGCCATTGCAAAAAATTGTGACGATTTAGCTAAATCAGCACTAGCTGAAAAACACACAGTTGAAAAAAACATAGAATGCTTACAAACACAGCTTGAGACATTGCAGCAATCAATTGTAAAAATCACAGAGGACTGTGAGCGCCTACAGCAAAAAATGACACAGGCTAAAGCTAAGCAAGCACAACTTGTAAAGCGTGAAAATGTGGTTGAGGCAAGAGCAAAGATAAATACTCAGCTGCAGAGTGATAAAGTAGCCACTGCTTTATCACGATTTGAGCAAATTGAGCGTCGTGTTGAGAGTGTTGAATCGCAGGTTGAAGCATATGAGCTGACAGATACAGCGAGCAATACTGCGACGCAAATTGAGTCACTGGTTAAAAACGAAAAAATTGATGCAGAACTGGCAAGTTTAAAAGCGAGTTTAAATACTGCTAACAAACAAACAGCCTAAGGAGATTGTTATGAATAATTTTAATACGCATCGTCGTTGGTATAAAAATACGCTTAACAAAAAAATATCAGGTGTCTGTAGTGGGTTAGCCTACCGACTAGACTTTCCGGTATGGTCTACTCGTTTAGTCACCGTTTTATTATTTTTAAGTTTTCCGTTTGCAGTGGCGCTAGGTTATTTAATTGCGCACTGTTGTCTTGAAGAAAAAGCAGTGTAAGGGGAACGACATGAAAACTCTCGCCGTATGCCTACTTATTGTTACATTATTTTTGATTAATAGCGGCTCGATAATTCATTTTGATGTATGGCAATTTCCGTTGTGGATCTCAGATATTAGTTGGACTGGTATAGAGCTTATTGGGGCGTTAATCGCCATTATTGTTGTTATTGCGATTGCTGCTTTGGTAACCATGGGGCTTGTTGGCGCGGCGATGGTGGCACTGGCTGGAACTATATTAGCCTTTTTATTCGGATCACTGATGATTGCTTGGCCATTATTGTTTGTGGCAGGGTTGTGCTGGTTAATCGCAGATAACAAAAAAGTGGCTTCTTAAACTTAAATTAGCTGCCTAATATTAGGGAATTATGATAAATTTGGACTATATTTTTATGTTTTAACAAGGATTTTACTGATGATTAAACAATGTATTTTAAGTGCAAGTGCATTATTGGTGGGTGTTTTTTCGTCTTCGTTATTGGCGCACGAAGGGCATGAACACGATAGTGTTGTTGCGCAATTACAAGTAACAAATGCGCAAGTAAGAGAGTTTTTACCTGCCACTAAAGCCAGCGTGGGTTATTTTAGTATTGAAAACCACAGTAATGTGCCGGCAACACTCACAAGAGCGACCATAGATGGTTTAGGTCGTGTTGAGATCCATGAGCACGTTCACGCTGATGGCATGATGAAAATGCAAAAAGTAGAATCATTGCTTATTAAAGCTCACCAGCAACTCGATTTTAAGCCTGGAAGCTACCATTTAATGGTGTTTGAACCACAAGAGCCGTTAAAAGTAGGTCAAGAACGCAAACTCACGCTATATTTTGAAGACGGGAATCGAGTATTCACCAATGCGAAAGTAGTTTCGCTAGCATCGCAAGCTGAGCCGGTAAAAGCATCAAAAGATCATAGTCATCATTAGGGGGATAAATGTCACAGCATAAAGGAAAAATAATAACGGCATTGGTATTATTGTTTGTCGTATTTTACGCTATTGCAGTGTACTGGAGCATAGAGCCTGCACGTTTTGATGTGGTACAAAATGCCAAGCAGCAAGCGCAGCAACGCAGTGAAAAACCAGTAACAGGGTATGTAACAACTTCAACGCTTATCACCGTCGCTGATACCCTCTTAACTAAGTCAGGCGGTTATTTATCAAATGATGTACTGCCACCGAGCGTAATAATGGACAACATGCCCGCTTGGGAGTATGGCGCGTTGGAAATGGTGCGTGATTTAGCACTATCAATGCGAAAAGATTTTAGTCGTTCACAGTCACAATCTACTGAGCACGAAGCGCTTAAAAAAGCACAGCCACAATTTAATATTAGTTCTGAAGCATGGGCATGGCCAAGTGCTGAGGGCGAATATCAAAAGGGCATTGATTACTTATTAGTATACCGTTCTCAAATTGCGAATCAGCATGAGCGCGATAGCCAATTTTACTCACGTGCAGATAATTTACGCAGTTGGTTAAAAGAAGCTGAAAAACGCTTAGGTAGTTTAAGCCAACGTTTGAGTGCGAGTGTAGGTCAAGACAAGGTAAATACCGATTTAGCAGGCAACTCTTCAAATACACAAGCTACTTATACGCCATTACAACAACAAGTAAGAGCATCGTGGTGGGAAATTGATGATGTATTTTATGAGTCACGCGGTGCTACTTGGGCTTTACTACATTTTTTACAAGCGGTTGAATATGATTTTGCCGAAGTACTTGATAAAAAGAACGCCCGTGTTAGTTTACAACAAATTATACGCGAGCTTGAAGCGACCCAAGAAACCGTTTGGAGCCCAATAATTTTAAACGGCAACGGATTCGGTTATGTCGCCAACCATTCACTCGTTATGGCAAATTATATCTCTAGAGCCAATGCGGCACTGATTGAACTTAGCGAATTATTAGCGCAAGGATAAAAAATGAAAAAGTATTGTATAGCAGCAGCCTTATCAATGGCATGTTTAGCACCTGTAGCACAAGCCGATACTGTATTGGGTTTGTATGTAGGGGTTGATGGTTGGAAAGCCGATAATGACGGTAGCTTTTCTGATAATAATAACGCCCTACAAAACTTCAATTTTGAAGATGAGACTTTTGTTAGCTATTACGCCGCACTTGAGCATCCGGTTCCATTAGTGCCAAACTTAAAACTAAAATACACTGAGCTTGAACTAACCGGTTCAACGCAACTTGAAGATACATTTAGCTTTAATGGCTCTGATTATATTGTTGGCACTGATGTTAATTCAGTCACTGACTTATCGCACATTGATTATATTCTGTATTATGAAATTTTTGATAACGACTTAATCTCAATTGATTTAGGTATTAATGCTAAGCAGTTTGATGGTGAGCTTGTGGTAACAGGTACATCGCAACAAGGTGGCGCTAACTTCACTGAAATTGAAGAGTTCTCAGGTGTAGTGCCTTTAGCGTATGGACGTTTCGAAGCGGGTTTACCGTTTAGTGGTTTAAGTGTTTTTGCTGAAGGCAGCTTTTTAGCTATTGATGACAGTAAAGTACGAGATTACCAAATGGGTATTGCTTGGGAGTTGATTGATAACCTAGCGGTTGATGTTGCGGTTAAAGCGGGTTACCGCTCTATGGTTTTAGAGCTTGATGATGTAGATGATATTAATACTGATATTGATGCATCGGGGCCATTTGCGGGCATACAAGTTCATTTTTAAGCGCCGATTAGTTTAATGAAAAGCCACCTTGTGTGGCTTTTTTTAGTTATTTTGAAGTGTGCCACACTAATTCAAATTCCCCTTCAAATGCTGCACCAATTAACTGTTTGTACACTTTATTAATTGGGTAATTCATTAGTCTAAACAGTTCATCACCAGTTTGGGTAAACTTATAATAGCTTAGTACTAAGTCGTTACTTTTTGCTTTTAAAGTTAGTTTTTGAGTTAAAAAGGAGAGGGTGATCTCTTGTCCTGCTTTTAATGCAGCGGATTCAATCTCTTTACGATAAAGCAAGTTTAAGTCCATTAAGGTCAAAACATCAGGAAAGCTCACACCGCTTTTACCTATGCTTAATGACACTTTATTTCCCTTGCCTAATAAATCAAATAACGAGGGCTTTTTGTAATAACCTAAAAATATTAGGTGACTACTATCCTTTTCGTTATACCCTGAAATAGACACACACTTTCTTAATGAATCCGCTTCGCGCTGGGTCATGTGTTTGAGAGTTTGTAAGCTTTTTATAGAAAAAGTACCTGGGCTAATGGTTTCGCCAGTAAAAATTTTTGCCCACAATGTTTGCATTGATTGATTTGAGGTATCTTCACACAAGGCAATAAAGTGCTCTACCCAATCGGCATCAGGCTGTTTAGCGCAGGCTACATCAGGACAAAACTCCATTGCCAAGGCTAAAATAGTCTCGATATTTTGTTGTTGTTTTATTAGCAGTAGATCTTGTCTTTTTTGTGCTCGAGCTAACACTGAATGCTCGCTATTAATACGGTAAAGAGACTTTGATTTACCCTGCGTATTATAGGTTTTTTCATCAGCTGCAGGCGTATTACTCACTTTTGTGACCGAGTAACCTAACAGTGACTCAATAATATTGGCAAGTTTAATTCTGGCTTGTGCGGTTTTGACTGTCATGGCTTTCCATTATTGCTTGTGCATCACTGAGTTGGGCTACCGTCTTTAGGTTATTTAGCCCTAAGGTGACTATATTACTTAATATATTTTCAGCAAATATAGCAACATAGCCAGATATAAGCGGCACAGTTGCTTGTCCTTCTATATGCCAGGTTACAGTTTTTGCATGGGGGCTAAATAGTAATCGGCTAGTAATAATATGTTCTTGATTAAATAATACATTAAATACAACTTCATTGGCGCTTAATGAAGTGATTGTCATTTCGCCTTGCCCCCACTTTCCTTGCCAAGATTGATAGGCTCCCGCACCAGCACTAGGTTCACCAATGCTAAATTCAATATTGGGATCTATTTGCTGCCACGGCGACCATTTGTACCACTGAGTAAAATCTTCCACTAATGACTTTATAACAGGAGGGCGGGCATTTATTTTAATGCTTTTTTGCACGTGATAGTTTTGTGGTAAAAGTAATCCCACAACAACAAACGCCAACAGTAAGATGGCTGAAAACTGCATTAATTGTTTAAGTAGTTTAATAGGTATGCCTCATTGGTTTTAATATTACAGCATCTATGAATTATTAATAATCACAGCTTATTTAATAGTTTAGCCTAGAGTCGATCATTTTTATCTAGTTTATCTACTTTAAATAAATCTAAAAGCAGACATTAGCAGTAATCAGCTTAGATGATTTGTCTGTTTTAGTAATGCGATAAAGGTAAACAATTTTTAATCAGTGCTTTCATTTTGTGCTATATCAACGTGGATGTCGATAGGGTATAATTCGCGCCTTTTGTTATTGAACGGCCAATTTTATGAGCACATTAAAAGCTGATCGCGGCTTATTCTCATACCCTAAGTATTGGGCTGAGTGTTATGGCACAGCCCCATTTTTACCAACAACACGCGAAGAAATGGACGCGCTTGGCTGGGATAGCTGCGATATTATTATTATTAGCGGTGATGCTTATGTAGACCATCCTAGTTTTGGGATGGCCGTAATTGGCCGTGTGCTTGAAGCACAGGGGTTTAGAGTGGGCATTATTGCTCAGCCTGATTGGAACTCGAAAGATGCCTTTATGGCATTGGGTAAGCCTAACTTATTTTTTGGTATTACAGCCGGTAACATGGATTCGATGATCAATCGTTACACCGCTGAAAAACGAATGCGCCATGATGATGCTTACACACCGGGAAATGTAGGTGGCAAACGCCCCGATCGCGCCGTGATCATATACTCGCAACGTTGTCGTGAAGCCTATAAAGATGTGCCGCTCGTTTTAGGGGGCATTGAAGCCAGCTTGCGTCGTATTGCTCATTACGACTATTGGCAAGAAAAAGTACGTCGTAGCGTATTATTTGACGCTAAAGGCGATATTTTAATTTATGGTAATGCCGAACGCCCGTTAGTTGAAGTAGCGCATCGTATCGCTGCGGGTGAAACCATGGATACGATACAAGATGTGAGAGGCACGGCGGTTATTCGTAAAGAGCCTTTACCCGGTTGGCGTGGCAGTGATTCAACAGCCATTGATAAAATTGGTAAAATAGACCCTATTCCTAATCCTTATGGTGCGGATGATGTGGGTTGTGCTAAATCAGAATTTAAGCAAGCGGGTATTGATTTAAAAGCCGAAGCTGCAAAACCAATTACCATTCAGCCTGCGCGCCCTAAGCCATGGGAAAAAACTTACGTTAAGTTACCCGCTTTTGAGCAGGTCAGTGTTAATAAACCATTGTATGCCCATGCATCGCGTATTTTGCACCAAGAAACCAACCCTGGTTGTGCAAGAGCGTTATTTCAGCGTCATGGCGATCGCTCTATTTGGGTGAACCCGCCAGCTTATCCACTTGAAACCCAAGAAATGGATGATGTTTTTGGTTTACCGTATCAGCGTATTCCGCATCCAAGTTATGGCGATAATAAAATTCCTGCTTACGATATGATTAAAACGTCGGTAAATATAATGCGCGGTTGTTTTGGCGGCTGTTCGTTTTGTTCTATTACCGAGCATGAAGGACGAATAATTCAAAGCCGATCTCAAGAATCAATTATTGAAGAGATTGAGCAAATTAGAGATAAAGTACCAGGCTTTACTGGGGTTATTTCTGATTTAGGCGGACCAACCGCAAATATGTACAAACTGCGTTGTACCAGTAAAAAAGCAGAGAGTACCTGTCGCCGCTTGTCTTGTGTGTATCCTGATATTTGTAAGCATATGGATACTGACCATACCCCGACTATCGATTTATATAAAAAAGCGCGTGAGGTTAAAGGGATCAAAAAGATCTTAATTGCTTCAGGCGTGCGTTATGACCTTGCTGTACGTGATCCTCGTTACGTTAAAGAGCTAGTAACTCATCATGTTGGTGGATATTTAAAAATAGCCCCAGAACACACAGAAGACGGCCCATTATCAAAAATGATGAAGCCGGGTATGGGCGCCTATGATGAATTTAAAGCGCTATTTGATAAGTACTCTAAAGAAGCGGGTAAAAAGCAGTATTTAATTCCATACTTTATTTCTGCTCACCCAGGGACTAAAGACGAAGACATGGTTAATATGGCTTTGTGGCTGAAATCGAATGACTTTAAGCTTGATCAAGTGCAAAACTTTTATCCGTCACCGATGGCTAATGCGACCACCATTTATCATACTGAAATGAACTCGCTACGCAATATTAAAAATAATACTGAGCAAGTTGCGGTGCCAAAGGGCGCGCGCCAGCGTCGTTTGCATAAAGCAATTTTACGTTACCATGATCCTGCCGGTTGGCCAATGATCCGTGAAGCCCTTCGTAACATGGGCAAAGCTAAACTCATTGGTAAAGGTCCAAATTGTTTAGTGCCAGAAGAAGGCAGAGATGAAAGGCAAGCCAAAGGCGGTAAAGGTAACAAGGGCGGTCGCCCTGCGCTTACTCGTCATACTGGCTTTAGTCAGTTTAAAAAAGCCAACACTAAACCTAAGGTGGGCGGTAATCGCCAGCGCGCAAGGTAAAGTAATTATCGGCTTAAACAAAAACACCGCGTATTGACGCGGTGTTTTTATTTATAAAAAGATTAGAGCCTAAATCAATAACCAAGTTGCAGTGCCTAAAAAGGCAAATATACCAACAATATCAGTTACTGTGGTTAGTACCACACTGCCTGCCAGTGCTGGATCTATTTTCATTTTTTTAAGTAATAGTGGGATACTAGCACCCGCAATACCTGCTGCAACTAAATTCATAAACATAGCAAACGCTAAAACACCACCGAGTTTGAAATCCCATTGCCAAAGCGCAACGACACCGGCAATTAGGATAGACCAAACCATACCGTTAATCGCGCCGATAGCGAGTTCTTTTAATAATAAAAAACGTTGGTTAGTTTGGTTGATATGGCCCACCGCGATACCGCGAATAACCAAAGTTAAGGTTTGGCTGCCTGCAACCCCACCCATTGACGGGACAATGCCATTGAGCACAGCAAGAATTGGTAATATAGCTAAGGTGTTTTCGAAAAAGCTCGCCACAATTGCAGCCAGCAATGCAGTTAGTAAGTTTACACCTAGCCAAATTGAGCGCTTTTTAGAGCTTTTTAAGACCGGCGCAAAGGTATCTTCTTCATCATCAAGACCCGCTAAGCTTAATAAGCTATGCTCTGCATCTTCACGGATAACATCAACGATATCATCAATAGTAATACGACCAAGCAAATGCGCGTTGTCATCGACAACTGGTGCCGATATCCAGTTATGCCGTTCAAATAGTTGCGCTACTTCGCTTTCATCCATTGAAATAGGAATAGATTCACACTCTTCATCCATTAAATCCTGAACAATTTTTTCAGGGGGATTAGTTAATAAAGTGCTTAGCGATAAGGCGCCTAAAAAACAGTTATGTTTATCTACAACGTATAAGTCATCGGTGCCCTCTGGCAGTTCACCACGTAAGCGAATATAACGCAGTACAACATCTAGAGTCACATCTGGGCGAATAGTTACCGTATCGATATTCATCAAGGCGCCAGCAGAGCGCTCTTGGTAAGATAGAGCTTGTGTTGCACGCTCTCTATCTTGAATATCCATAGCGCTAACAACGTCTTTATATACGGTGTCTGGTAGGCTACGTAGTACTTCCCCTAAATCATCATGGCCCATATCTTCTGTTGCAGCAGCAATGTGCTCAGGTGCCATTTGCGCAATAATGCCCAAACGTACGTCTTCAGAGAGCTCTTCAAGTACATCACCCTGTACATCAGGATCAACCAGTTGCCAGAGCATACGACGAATTTTATGGGGAGATGATTCTAAAAGAAGTGCGGTATCACAAGGTGCCGTTTTTGCTAGCATGCGCCTAACTTGAACAAATTGACCACTATTTAGTGACTTAGTCACCTGTTTTAGTTGTTGTAGTGGAATATCTTGTTCTAAAGCTTCAGGCATTGGCGTCCTTAATTAAATTTTATTACACGATGATGGGGTATCGCTTTATCTTACTTTATATCAGTAAACTACCTCAACCACTATTAACCTTAGCTTATAAGCAGGATTACTCTTGCTCATTAAATCGTTGGTCAATGAGCTCACCAATTGCATTAAGTGCAGGCTCTGCGTCAGGGCCTTCACATACTACCTTAACTTCTTTGCCTTGACTGCTTTCGAGTAACATAAGTGCTAATACACTGTCGCCAGCGGCTTGTTTATCGTCTTGAAATAACGTGATTGAGGCATCAAATTGCACAGAAAGCTGTGCCAGCACCGTAGCTGCTCTGGCATGCAGGCCTAACTTGTTTTTTATTAAAAATGTGTTTTCTAACCGCATTAATATTCTCTCAAGCTTTATTCTTGTTCTCGGTGGCGAATTTTTACATTAGGATGACTCATTGCAAAGCTTTCACCTATAGTTTGCGCTAAATAAACTGAGCGGTGTTGCCCTCCGGTACAGCCAATGGCTATGGTCAAATAGCTGCGGTTATTTCTTTCTAAATGAGGCAGCCATGTTTGCACGAATGTTTGAATTTGCCATGTAAATTTTTGTACTATGCTGTGGCTGGCTAGGTAGTCTTTTACTGGTTGATCTAGCCCTGTGAGTGGCTTAAGTTCAGGCTCCCAATGCGGGTTTGGTAAAAAGCGAGCGTCAAATACATAATCTGCTTCTTTGGGTATACCGTGCTTAAAACCAAATGACTCAAAGGTAATGATCAGTTGTTTGTCTTTTTTACCGAGTATTTTTTCACGAATAGATTCAGCCAGCTGATGCACACTTAAATCCGTAGTATCAATCATATAATCGGCACGGTTAATGAGCACATCAAGGAGTTGTTTTTCTTTTTTTATTGCTAAATCAAGTGGCAGTGAGTCAATCGAAAGAGGGTGAAGGCGCCGTGTCTCTGAAAAGCGTTTAATTAAGGTTTGATCGTCACTGTCTAAATAAAACACCGTTGGCTTAGTAAAACCAGGTAAATATTCAATGATTTCATTAAACTGTTGCTGCTCTTTAGGTAAATTACGCACATCAACACTTACGGCTATTTTGTTGTAGCTGTCGGAAACACTACGAACAAGAGATGGTAATAAATTTAAAGGAATATTATCTACACAATAATAACCTAAATCCTCAACAACACGCAGCGCAACAGATTTACCAGAACCTGAGCGACCACTTATAATTATTAATTCCATTTATCACCCTTAATTGTTACTACGGTTGACTTACAATTACTTGATACAGCTCATTGTCGGATTTTGCCGCTCGTAATTGCTTACAAAATTCTTTATCGTTGAGCTTTTCTGCTATAGTGGCTAAGGTTTTTAAATGCTGCTTATTGTCACCATCAGGTACAATTAAGGCAACAAAAATGTCGACCGGTCTGTTATCTATCGCATCAAAATTAATAGCCGTTTCGCTCACTAATATAAGTGCAAGAGGCTCTTGTACACCACTCATACGACCATGAGGAATTGCAATTCCTCGACCTATACCTGTACTCCCTAGTTTTTCTCTGGCGGTTAACGCGTTAAGAATATCTTGTTGTGTTAAATAGGGCAGTTTATTGTGAGCCAATTCACTGATAAATTCTAAAATTCTTTTTTTACTATTAAAAAGGACCGCAGCTTTACTGCAGTCCTGACAGATAAGTGAGCTTAGTTTCATAGTGTTAGTGTCGAGCAAGTTTCTCTTTGTGTTTAATTACTTGACGATCTAGCTTGTCAATCAGCGAGTCTATAGCAGCATACATATCTTGATGTTCAGTAGAAGCAAAAATCTCAGCGCCACTAACATGAACGGTTGCTTCGGCTTTTTGGTTTAGTTTTTCTACATCGAGAATAACGTGCACATTCGTTATGTGATCAGTGTGCCTCTGTAACTTCGAAAATTTACTATTTACGTAGTCTCTAAGCGAGTCGGTAATATCTACATGGCGACCAGTTAAATTCAGTTGCATAAACATTTTCCTCTTTGTTGTACGCCTTAAATCAAACTTTTACGTTGATTAGACGGGGGAATAGCTAGAGATTCGCGATACTTTGCAATAGTTCTCCTTGCTACTTTAATTCCTTGCTCAGCCAATATATCTGCAATTTTACTATCACTCAATGGTTTAGCTGAGTTTTCTGCAGCGATTAATTTTTTAATTAATGCGCGTATTGCTGTAGATGAACATTCGCCACCATTTTCAGTGCTTACATGGCTTGAAAAGAAATATTTAAGCTCAAAAATACCGCGTGGTGTGTGCATGTATTTTTGCGTAGTAACACGTGAAATAGTCGATTCGTGCATTTCTACCATTTCGGCCACGTCATTAAGTACCATAGGCTTCATCGCCTCAGGACCATGTTCAAAAAAGGCCTGTTGTTGCTGCACAATACAGTTAGTTACTTTAAGCAGTGTGTCGTTTCTACTTTCTAAGCTTTTTATAAACCATTTAGCTTCTTGTAAGTGTGAGCGAATAAACTGGCTATCGCCGCTTGATTTCACCGTACGCGACATAGCTGCATATTGGCTGTTTACCCTAATTTTAGGCATGCTATCTGGGTTTAGTTCAACCACCCAACGGCCTTTTATTTTTTTAACCGACACATCAGGAATAACGTACTCAGACTCTTCTCTAACAATAGTGTCTGCCGGTTTGGGACTAAGAGTATGAATTAACGTCATGACTTCTTTAAGCTCATCTTCTTTGAGCTTAGTTTTTTTCATTAACGTGCGATAATCACGCGCAGCCAGTAAGTCAATGTGATCGGTTAAGATCATTTTTGTTTCGTTTAAAAAAGGCGTGTCTTGGTCAAACTGATTTAGTTGAATACACAAACACTCTTGTAAACTACGCGCGGCTATTCCTACCGGATCAAATAACTGAATACGCTTTAAAACGGCTTCTATTTCATCAAGTTCAACTTCATCTTCTATGTCGTTTTCTTGATTAAAACTTTCTAATATTTCTTCACAGCTAAGGGTTAAAATACCAGAATCGTCCACAGCTTCTACGATTGCAATCGCGATGGCTTCATCTGTTGGGCTAAATGGCGTCAGTTGCAATTGCCACATTAAATATTCATGCAGTGTTTCAGTTGAAGAGCCTTGATAAATTGATTCATCTTCAGGCATTGGTCCCGAGGAAGAGGCCGGTGCTGCGCTCATGTATTCATCCCATGTAACATCCATTGCCATATCATCGCTAATGGTGTCTTTGGTCATGGCTTCGCCGCTATCTTGCTCATATTCGCTAGGTTTTTCGTCAGCTGAAGCACTTAGCATTGATTCATCGGTATCGGCTTTTTGTTCGTTTTTACCCGCAGCATCTTCACTGTAATCTTGCTCTTCAACTTCAAGTAAGGGATTACTATCGAGTGCTTCTTGAATTTCTTGCTGGAGATCCAATGTACTGAGCTGCAATAAGCGAATTGCTTGTTGCAACTGTGGAGTCATTGTAAGTTGCTGGCCCATGCGCAGCTGTAATGATTGCCTCATTTATCTCTAACAATCCTTTTAAATTAGTATGATTAATCTTAGCAGATGCTTAGTGGAATAACACACATATTAGAGCTTGAACTGCTCGCCCAAATAAACATCGCGTACTGTTTTATCGTTTAATACATATTCTGGAGTGCCTGATGCAATTAACTCCCCATGAGAAACTATGTAGGCTTTTTCACAAACATCAAGTGTTTCGCGGACGTTGTGATCTGTGATCAATACGCCAATTCCTCGGTTTTTAAGGTGCTCTATAATCTTTTTAATATCTAATACAGAGATAGGATCAACCCCTGCAAAGGGTTCGTCTAGTAGTATAAATTTAGGATTTGCTGCTAATGCTCGCGCAATTTCAACACGGCGACGCTCACCACCTGACAGAGCCATACCTTGGCTGTCACGAATATGCTGAATACTAAATTCATCAAGTAAATTATTTAAAGTATCTTCACGTTGTTGCTTATTGAGCCCTTTACGTGTTTCTAATATAGCCATTAAGTTTTGATAAACCGTCAGCTTTCTAAAAATAGATGATTCTTGTGGTAAATATCCTATCCCTAGGCGAGCTCGACTGTGCATTGGTAATAAAGTGATATCTTGATCATCGATTGATATTTTACCTTTATCGCTCGGTACAAGGCCTACAATCATGTAAAAGGTCGTGGTTTTACCTGCGCCATTGGGGCCAAGTAAGCCGACAATGCTGCCTGCTTCAACTTCTAGACCAACGTTTTTCACCACTTCACGGCCTTTATAGCTTTTCGCTAATAGCTCTGCTTTTAATGTGCTCATGGTTGGCCTTTATCGTCTTCTTTTTTGTTTTCAACAGGCACTAAAATAGTGTGTACACGGTCTGTTGAGTTTTCGTCTTTTTCTGCGCTAATTAACTGCTGCTCTATATCGTAGGTGATACTTTTAGCAGTTATTTTTTGACCTGCTTGAGCAATACTGGCATCGCCGATTAAGGTTAAAAAACGTTGCGAAACATCGTAACGCACTTCATTCGCACTGGCGCTCATTATGGTGCCATCGGCTTGTGTTTCTTCAAAATATGCAGGGCTGCCTGTGGCAATTAATAATTGCTTGTTATCGCCTAAGTCATCGCGTTTATGCACTTCTAAACGGTCAGCTGTGATACGGCGATTACCATGAATAATTTCAACATTTTTCTCAAAAATGCCCACGTTTTCTTTTAATTGACCTTCCTGCCTGTCAGCACTAATTGAGATTTGATTAGCCGCAGGAGCTTCAGTGGTTTCCTCTGCATGGCTATGAAATGCAATCAGTAATGAAGGAACAATTAGAATTTTAAATAGGTTATTGGTCATAATATAGGGTTCGCGTATGGTTAATAAGTTTAATCACTTCGGTTTTTAAATCGGCCTCAAGGCCTTTACCTGTGATTTTTAAATTAGGTCCTGTAATAACGGCAGGCTGCTCTGACTGCATAGTGAGTAGTTTTATATCTACATTGATGCTATCGGCTGTGATCGTATCGATCATGGCGTTATCGGCTAAATTTAGCGCTTTTACATTGCCCTCTAATACGAGTTGACGATCGTCGTAGAGGGTGGCCTCATCAGCGTTAATACGCCATGTTTGCTGCTCGTTGTATAACGTAAATATAGGTTTTTCAAAAAAGGTAAAACCAAGTTGTTGGTATAACTCCATTTTTACCGCAGTTACTTTGTGGCTTATTTTACCTTGCTCATTATAAGCGGTTTGTTTTAGCTCAATCGCAGTGTAATCAGGCTTAGCAATAGTTTGAGTTTGTTCATCCGCAATAATATCTACCTGAGAAAAATAAGGATACCAAAGCCAAACCATACAGCTTATGAATAAGATGCTCAGTATAATGCGAGCTACATTCATGAACTGGTTCCTTGGCTAGTAAGTGGCTTATTGTTTTCAAGCATCAGTAAATCTGTTAACTCTCTTACTGCGCCAAAGCCGCCTGGCAACTGAGTGACATAATGCGATAAACGTTTAATCAGTGGGTGAGCGTCGTTTACGGCTACTGCAAACCCGACTTTTTCCATCACTGGCATGTCAGGGCCATCGTCACCTATGTAAGCTATTTGCTCATCGCTGAGCGCTAATTTTTGTTTTAATTCTTGATAGGCAATGAGTTTGTCTTCTTGGCCTTGGTATATATGTTGTACGGTTAAATTGCTCATACGTTGTTGAACTATTTTTGAGTGACGACCTGTGATCACGGCAACTTCAAAACCACTATTAATAAGGGCTTTAATGCCAAACCCGTCTTTGGTATTAAAGGCTTTGAGCTCTTCACCTTGGTTGCCAAGATAAATGCGCCCATCAGAAAAAACACCATCAATATCGCAAATTAATAATTTTATTTTTTTTGCGCGCGCTTTTGCATCATCACTTAACGGCTGATAAAGATCTTCAAACTGCATTTATAGCACCCCCGCTTTTAGTAAGTCTTGCATATTTAGTGCGCCAATGGGCTGATTATGCTCATTAATCACAATTAAACCATTAATACGTTTTTGTTCCATAATGTTCAGTGCTTCAGCCGCGAGCATGTCTTGTGTGGCTGTTGTACATGACTTTGTCATCACAACATTAATTTCTGTGCTGTGTATATCAATACGTTGCTCTAAAATACGGCGTAAATCACCATCGGTAAACAACCCCGATAATTGCTGATTACTATTTATAATAGCGGTCATGCCGAGCCCTTTGGCTGACATTTCAATTAAGGCGTCTTTAATGGTTTGCGTTTCATTAATAATAGGCGTGTGAATACCGCTGTGCATTACATCTTTTAAGGTTAAGAGTAAGCGTTTGCCTAAACTGCCACCTGGATGCGACAGTGCAAAATCATCAGCGGTAAAACCACGGGCTTCTAATAATGCTACCGCCATAGCATCGCCCATAGCGAGTGTTGCTGTGGTACTTGCTGTTGGCGCTAAGCCTAATGAGCAGGCTTCTTGTTCAACTTTAATACACACATGCACATTTGCCAATGTTGCCATGGTTGACGTTTCGTTGCCTGTCATAGCAATCATTTTTGCGCCAATGCGTTTTAATACCGGAATAATATTAAGCACTTCACTGGTTTCGCCAGAGTTAGATATAAGCATAACCACATCATTTGATGTAATCATACCTAAATCGCCATGACTCGCTTCACCAGGATGTACAAAAAATGCGGGGCTACCAGTACTCGCTAAAGTGGCTGCTATTTTATTACCGATATGGCCCGACTTACCCATGCCAATAACAATAATACGGCCTGAGCAGTCGTACATTAATTGGCACGCTTGATCAAAGCTTTCATTAACGTATTGTGCGATATCGCTGAGTGCTTGACGTTCTATATCAAGGACGCGCAAGCCTTGTTGAATAAAATTTAGCGTTGCCATGGATCACCCTACTTGACTAAAAATATAACCTTGATAAATCATAAATGCGACGATGAGTACGCCACCTTCTAGTCTATTGATACGTCTTTGACCTCTAAAGTTCAATGACATAGCAATAAGTGCCAAGGTTGCACCGATCATAATTAAAACATCACGGTTAGCTACTGATGCGTCAATAACTGATGGGTTAATTAATCCTGCCAGCGGTAACACCGCGAGAATATTAAAAATATTTGAGCCAACAATGTTACCCAGTGCTAGATCATCTTCATTTTTAAGAACACCCGCAATGGAAGCTGCAAGTTCAGGTAAGCTGGTGCCTATGGCTATTATGGTTAAACCAATTACTAAGTCACTTAAGCCAAAATATTTTGCAATATCAACGGCTGAGCCAACTAAAAAGTGTGAGCTAACAGGAAGTAAAATCATTCCGACGACTAACCAAAAAACGGCTTTTTTGGTTGGGACATTATCAGGTACTTCATCACAGGCTTCGCTAACAAAGGGGTCGTCTTGGTTTTTTGCTCGCAGTGATACAAAAATAAGTCCACTAATAAAAACAACAAAACCAAAGAGTAAGGCTGCGCCTTCAAAAAACGAAAAGTAGTTATCTGAAAAAATATACCAAGTAGCGATAGACACCAATAATACCAGTGGAATTTCTCGTTTTAATGTACTTGAAGAGACTGAAAGCGGTCTTAAAAGCGCTGTAATACCTAATACTAATAATATGTTAGTGATGTTTGAACCAACTGCATTACCTACGGCTGTATCGGTTTTATTTGCCAAAGCAGCCGAAGCGGATACCATCATTTCAGGGGCCGATGAGCCCATAGCTACCACGGTTAAACCTACAATTAATGTTGGTACGCCAAAGTTTTTAGCCAGTGCCGCCGCACCATAAACAAACCTGTCCGCACTCCATACGAGAGCCGCAAAACCGAGAATTAAAATGACAAACGAGGTAACCATTGTGATAAGCCAGTTAGTGTAAATTCAGATAGCGCGAATAGTAACAAAAGCCACCATAAAAGTATAAGTAAAAGAGTAAGCTGTAATACATTAGGCGGTTATTAAAATAATTATTTAATGGGTTAACTTGCTTGTTTAAGCATCGGTTAAGTCAATTTGTCGCAGTCTTATAGCTGTTTTTACGTGGCTATTACAAAATCTTACGAATTGTTTTTTCCATCTTGACCAAAAAACCCTTAAAATAGAAATATGAGAGAATATTGTTATGGAGAGCGACTTGTCGCAATCAATAGTAGAAGTCAAGGATGTTACCTTTTCTAGAGGCGATAGGGTCATATACAAAAATATGAGCTTTGATGTCCCAGAAGGTAAAATTACTGCCATTATGGGGCCAAGCGGAATTGGCAAAACCACGATGCTGCGCTTAATTGGTGGCCAGCTCAAACCCGACTCCGGTGATATTTTATTTAAAAACGACAGCATAGTCGCCATGTCCCGTAAAGAGCTCTACGCGGCACGTAAACGCATGAGCATGTTATTTCAAAGCGGTGCATTATTTACCGATATGTCGGTGTTCGACAATATCGCATTTCCTATCCGCGAGCACACACAGCTCAGTGAAGATTTAATTCGTTTAGTGGTTTTAATGAAACTACAAGCAGTTGGCTTACGTGGTGCTAAAGATTTAATGCCTTCAGAGTTATCTGGTGGTATGGCTCGTCGTGCAGCCTTGGCTCGTTCTATAGCGCTTGATCCTGAACTTATTATGTATGATGAGCCTTTTGCAGGACAAGATCCTATCTCAATGGGAGTGCTGGTTAAGCTTATTAAATCTTTAAATGAAGTACTTGGTTTATCTTCTTTAATTGTTACGCACGATGTGACTGAAGTAATGAGCATTGCCGACCATGTTATTATTATTGCCGATCAAGGTGTGATTGGTAGCGGCACGCCAGATGAAATGCGTCAGCACGAATCACCACTTGTGCAACAATTTTTAAAAGGATTATCAGATGGGCCTGTACCATTTCATTATCCAGCACAAACCTATGCAGATGAACTGTTAGGAGAGTCGCAGTAATGTTGGATTTACTACAAAAAATAGGCCATAAAACGCTGGGTCGATTTGCAGCACTCGGGCGTTCAACGCAAATGTTGGCAAGTGCATTATGGCATTTACCCAATTTAAAAAAAGGTACGCCTCTGCTGGTGCGCCAACTCTACATGGTTGGCTCACAGTCATTATTGATCATTGTTGTGTCAGGATTGTTTATCGGCATGGTTCTAGCGCTGCAAGGTTATACCGTTTTAGTTGATTATGGTGCAGAAGATAGCCTAGGCCCGTTAGTAGCGCTTAGCTTGTTACGTGAGCTTGGACCGGTAGTTACTGCGTTATTATTTGCAGGCAGGGCTGGTAGTGCGTTGACTGCTGAAATCGGCTTAATGAAAGCCACCGAGCAGTTATCGTCGCTAGAGATGATGGCTATCGACCCGCTTAGACGTATTATTGCGCCGCGATTTTGGGCTGGCTTAATTAGTATGCCGTTACTGGCGTTAATTTTTTCAGCGGTCGCTATTATTGGTGCTCACTTAGTCGGTGTTGATTGGCTAGGCGTTGATACCGGAAGCTTTTGGTCAATAATGCAATCTCAGGTGTCGTTTGAAAAAGATATACTAAACGGTTTAATTAAAAGTATCGTATTTGCGATTGTTGTGACTTGGATTGCGCTTTATAAAGGGTATGACTGTATTCCTACATCAGAAGGGATCAGCAAGGCAACAACAGAAACAGTGGTGCATTCATCACTGGCGGTATTAGGTTTTGACTTTATTTTGACAGCGGTAATGTTTACTAGCTAATAGGGTATTAAATAATGAATTCACGGAAATTAGAAATTTTAGTTGGTTTTTTTGTCGCGCTGGGTATCTTGGCATTTTCAATGCTAGCGCTTAAAGTGGCCAATTCAGGTATTAGCGGCTCAGGTGAAACCTACACATTAAACGCCAAGTTTGAAAATATAGGCTCATTAAAAACTCGCGCGCCTATTAAAGTAGGGGGAGTTGTTATTGGTCGTGTCGAGTCAATTTATGTACACCCGCAAGAGTTTTTACCTGTGGTGAACATGAGTATTGATGCGCAGTATTTATGTCGTTTTTCAGATACCAGCTCTATCTCAATTTTAACCTCGGGTATTTTAGGTGAGCAATATTTAGGTATTAACCCTGTGATCGCCTCGGATTCAGCTAAGCAACGTTGTTTAGGCGAAGATGTAGCAAACAGTGCACAAGACCAAGCTATTGATGATTTATTTGGTGTGCAAAGCAAAGCATTAGCAAGTGGCGATTCAATTACTGATACCAAATCGGCATTGGTACTTGAAGAATTAATTGGCCAGTTCTTATTCAACCAAGGTAGTGAGTAATTATTATGTTGAAAACATTTTTAGTAAATATTGCGCTGGTAAGTTTAATGCTATTACAAAGCGTGCAAGCAGCAGAAGTAAAATTAACTGATCCTAATAAAATGGTACGTCAAGTTGCTGACAATACCTTTGCACGAATTACTCAAGATCAACCATTAATAGTAAAAGATAAAGAACATTTACGTGTTATTGTTGAAGAAGAGTTAATGCCGTACATCGACTACAAATATGCAGCACTAAGAGTGTTAGGTAGCGAAGTTTCTAAGGTACGCGCAATTACCGACAAGGCAGAAAAAGCAAAAGCAATTGAAGATATTCAGCGTTTTATTGGTGCGTTTAGAGAGTATTTAGTTGCCACCTATGCCGGTGTATTTACCCAATACACTAATCAACAAGTTGAATTTGCTGCCGAGCAACCGTTTAAAGGTAAAGACGTGGTGGTGGTAAAAACCAAAATTGTTGAAGCGGGTAAACCTGATATAAAAATTGATTTTAAAGTACGTGAAGACCGAAGCGGTGAGTGGCGCGCTTACGACATGATTGCTGAAGGTATTAGTTTACTTGATGCAAAACAAAGTGAACTTCAGGGTATTTTACGCCAACAAGGTATTGACCATGTTAGCGGCCTATTAGAGCAAAAAAGTAAGCTACCGGTTCAGTTTAGAGGCAGCGATACAAATGAGTAAATTGGCAATCAGCCAAGTTGATGAGCAGCATTTACGAGTTACTGGTGAATTGACTCATAACTCAATTGGCAATGAACGGCTTCTGAACACTAAGCGACAAACTAAGCATAAAACCCTTTATTTTGACCTAACTGAGGTCACAAGGGTTGACACAGCCGGCTTAGCTTGGTTAATTCACTCTTTTACAGAATTTAAGCAGCAAGGTATTCGCCTTGAATTGCAAAACCCACCTGAACAACTGCAAAATCTTATGCAGTTGGGTCAGGTTACAACCCTATTTGAGTGAGAGTTATGGAAACGAGTCAAGTCGAAACATTATTACGCGACGAACTTCAGTTAGCTGAAGTACATGTAAAAGCCAATGGCAGTCATTATGAAGTAATTGCAGTTGGTGAATGCTTTGACGGATTAAGTCGTGTTAAAAAGCAACAGTTAGTGTATGGCCCATTAATGAATACTATTTCAGATGGCACCATTCATGCTGTTTCTATCCGCGCTTTTACTCCGACTGAGTGGAAACGTGAGCAAAAATTCATTTTACCGCAATAAATAAGGCCCCTTAGATGGATCAATTTGTAATTCAAGGTGGCACTTCGCTGGCTGGTGAAGTAACTATTTCTGGCGCTAAAAATGCGGCACTGCCTATTTTATTTGCAGCCTTATTACCCGAGGGCAAGAGCACCTTTACTAATGTACCGCGCCTTCGCGATATTATAACTACTGAAGCCTTATTAAAAACCTTAGGCGCTGATGTTCAGTGGCAAGGTGATTCACTTATTATTGATGGTGCAACGGTAAATAGTACGTTAGCGCCTTATGAATTAGTAAAGCAAATGCGCGCATCAGTGCTCGCACTTGGGCCTTTAGTGGCTCGTTTTGGTGAGGCTCAAGTATCTTTGCCGGGTGGCTGTGCTATTGGTGCACGCCCAGTTGATATTCATATTCAAGGTTTAGAGCGCATGGGCGCGCAAATAACTGTGGAAAATGGTTATATTAATGCCAAAGTAGATGGACGCTTAAAAGGCGCTGAAATTTTCATGGAAATGATCAGTGTCGGTGCTACCGAAAACTTACTCATGGCGGCAACGCTTGCAGATGGCAAAACTGTTTTAGAAAATGCAGCGCGCGAGCCCGAAATCATTGATTTAGCTAATTGCTTAATTGCAATGGGCGCTAAAATTACTGGTGCAGGTTCTAGCCGTATTGAGATTGAAGGGGTTGAGCGTTTATCAGGTTGTGAGCACCGCATATTGCCGGATCGTATTGAAACCGGTACCTTCTTAGTTGCCGCCGCGATGGCCGGTGGCGAAGTACTGTGTAAAATGACCGACTTTCATTCACTTGAGCCGGTAATTGAAAAACTGCGTGCAACCAATGCGCTACTAGAAGTGCATGAGGATAGTATTTATCTTGATATGCGAGGCCGAGAGCTTAAAGCGGTTAATATTAAAACTATGCCGCACCCAGGATTTCCAACCGACATGCAAGCTCAATTTACCGCTTTAAATGTAGTGGCTAACGGCAGTGCGACCATTACCGAAACTATTTTTGAAAATCGGTTTATGCATGTGCCTGAGTTACAACGTATGGGCGCTAATATTCGCCTTGAAGGCAATACGGCTTTTTGTGGTGAGACACAAAGCTTATCGGGTGCGCAGGTTATGGCAACCGATTTACGAGCATCAGCGAGCCTTATTTTAACGGGGATTGTGGCCCAAGGTGAAACGGTTGTTGATCGTATTTATCATGTAGATAGAGGTTATCAGCGTATTGAAGATAAACTCAGTGCGTTAGGTGCTAACATCAAACGCAAAAGCAATTAGTTAGTCTAATACATAACCTGAACTCTGGATAATAAATCTATTTCAAGCAGCTATTTTCAGCGCTAACTGCGTTGAATTTACTTGCAATAGGCTAGCTATTGACGCGTAATTTCGCCTTGTTTTCACAGAAAATCTCTAGCTAGAGAAAAACTAAACATAAATATCATTTTTGATTCAATATGTTAGTAAATCTCTTAACCAGAGTTCAGGTTACATTTATTATTCTAACGCATAAAAAACGCGATTATATATCGCGTTTTTTTATGCTGATGTCAAAGGGTAAACAAGCGCTTTATAGCTTGGTTTCAAGCTCGGCTACTTTCACCATTATTTTTTGTATTTTACCGTTACGGTATAGCTCAAACTCAATCTCTTTACCTGGCTCGGTACTGCCAATCTTTTTTAATACATTTTGTGGATTAGCCACTGAAAGCCCAGCAATTTTAATTACAATATCTTGCTCTTCTATACCCGCCTGCCATGCAGGACCTAGAGGGTCGAGATTGGTAATACGCATGCCTGCGACAGGCGTTAAGCTATCATTGACCTCTTTGCCTGTACTATCTACTGCAGTGCCTTCAAAGCCCAAATAACCACGAACAACGCGACCATGGCGAATAAGTTTCCCCATAACTTCTTTAGCAAGGGTATAAGGTACAGCAAAAAATATTCCCTGAATGTTCAAGTTCTCACGGGTTTTAAATTGGGCTGAGGTGATCCCTACTAAGTCGCCATTAGAATTTACCAGCGCTCCCCCCGAATTACCCACGTTAATAGCGGCATCCATCTGCAATAAATTATTGTAAGGACTGTCGGTAATTTTTTGCTTTCCAGTGGCGCTAATGATCCCCTGAGTAATTGTTTGCCCTAAATTTAATGGATTCCCGATTGCTAACACCAAATCGCCTACATTCGAGGTGTAGTTGTCATTAACAGGAATAACAGGGAGGTGGTTGGCATTTATTTTTAATAATGCTAAATCGGTAATGGTATCAAAGCCAATAAGTTGTACATCAAAAAAACGTCTCCCATCGGTAAGAATCACCAGTATTTGATCGGCATTATTGATCAC
Source organism: Pseudoalteromonas sp. P1-16-1b (assembly GCF_001401785.1). Taxonomy (GTDB): domain Bacteria; phylum Pseudomonadota; class Gammaproteobacteria; order Enterobacterales; family Alteromonadaceae; genus Pseudoalteromonas; species Pseudoalteromonas undina. The sequence goes on from NZ_LKGQ01000032.1 coordinate 26,598, forward strand.
ATGGTAGTTTGTCAATATATAGCCATCGGGTGACATGATCACCCCAGATCCTAACTCTTGCACGGTATTTTGGCGTTTGTAGCGTGGCTCTTTTGAAATGCTTTCTGAAAAAATAGTAACAACCGATGGTGCTGCGCGTTTAACCGCATCAGAAAAGCTCAAATGGCTGGCGGTCATTGCACTGGGCAGGGGTACATTAGGTAGTAATGCGGTACGCATGTTAGGGCTGAAAAAAACCACTAAAAAAGCTATGCCTAAACCGGCAAACAAAGGAGGAAGTACAAATTTTAGAAGTTTTAGCACGGTATTCTTATTGTTAGTGAGCAATCCCTTTATGATGGCACAAAAAAAATAACAGCGGCAAGTGCCGCTGTTACTTTTATTGTATTATTACTGAATTAATACAAAGATAGACTCGCGTCCGCGTTTAACACCTAACACAATATTACCTTGAATATTGTCGATAATTTGGTTCATATCGCGAATGCTTTCTACCCGTTGACGGTTTACTTGCACAATAACATCGCCTTCTTCAAGGCCAACCCGTGCTGATGGTGAACGAGGATCGACCGAGGTTACCTCAATGCCTTTCATTTTGTTTTTCTTCACATTTTCTAGTGTTGCACCTTGGAATGCTGGGTGTAATTCTTCACCTGCAGCTGTAATTCCTGATGCGCCATCTAGGGTAACTTCAACGTTTTTAACTTTACCGTCACGATAAATTCCTAGCTGCACTTCACGGCCTTCACCTAAGGTGGCTATTTTGCTTCGCAGTTCATGGAAGCCACTAATTTCACTGCCATTAATGCTAATAATCACATCGCCTGCTTTAATACCGGCTTTGCTGGCAGCTGTATCATCGAGTACCTGCATAACGTAAGCACCTTGTTTAACATCAAGCTGCTGTGCTTTGGCAAGGCCTGCATCAAGAGGGCGGCCTGAAATACCTAGCGAGCCACGGCGTACTTCACCATGTTCTACAATTTGATCAACAAGGTTTTTCATCATGTTTGATGGAATAGCAAAACCAATCCCCACATTACCACCCGATGCACCTAAAATAGCGGTATTAATACCAATCAACTCACCGTTTAAATTAACTAAAGCGCCACCTGAGTTGCCTTGGTTAATCGCGGCATCGGTTTGAATGAAATCTTCGTAACCTTCAATATTTAAACCACTACGGCCTAGTGCGCTAACAATACCTGAGGTAACTGTGTGGCTTAAACCAAAAGGGTTACCAATAGCTACAGCAAAATCACCGACACGTAAGTCATCTGAGTTAGCAAGTTTTACCGCGGTTAATTCATCTGCGTCTATTTGTAGTAGCGCAATATCAGACTCTTTATCGCTGCCAATTTTTGTTGCATCATATTCGCGACCATCTTCGAGGGTAACTACCATTTTTTCGGCGTCTTGTACTACATGGTTGTTGGTAACCACATAGCCTTTGTCGGCATCAATAATAACTCCAGAGCCTAAACCACTAAACTGTCGCTTTTGGCTACGTGGCTGCGGGTTACCAAAAAAGAAATCGAGTGGGTCACCGCGTCGACGCACTTCTTTAGAGCCTGAAACCTGAATACTCACTACACCTGGCGTGATTTGCTCAAGCATAGGGGCAAGTGTTGGTAATTGTTGACCATTAACGGCAACCGGCAACTTAGCAAACGAGGCGGTTGGACTTAATAATAAGCTAGTAGATAAAATAGCAGCACTGATAAGTGATAATTTCATTTTCATAGTCAGGGTTTACTCCACTTAAAAAGCAAAAGGCTGCAATAAGCAGCCTCAAAAAAGTATATCAGTAAGATAAAACAACAAAGCTGTTATATCTAAAGACTATGGGGTCAAAAAAAAGTTCATCAAGATGCTTTAGAAGTATTCTCATCACCTGCAAATAAACCTGACTTACCCGACACATAATCAGCTGGTTGAGCATCGGCGTTTGAGCGATCTGAACTACGTTCTTTTAATGACGCTTGTAATTGCTCTGTGGTTTCTTTTGAGAAAAACGGTTCAGCAGGGGCTTTATTTCTGTCTTCAAGTAACAGTTGATTAGTTTCTTCAACGTGACTTAATAACTGATCGTAGTTTTCTTTCATTTTGTTTACTAACTTACCAGTATTCGCTAAATGGTCGGCAACATCTTGGCGATACTGCTCAAGCGAATGCTTAGCTTGCTCTGCTTGTTGCTCTAATTCATCTTGTTTAAACTGTTTTTTAGTGACAAAGGCACCAACGAAAAATGCAGCAATAGCAACTACTATCACTAACCCTACCCATGTAAATGTACCCATAAATTCACCTCTATGCGAAAATAACTAAAAAATTAAAATGCTACTAAGTCTAATATACCCTGAGTATTGATGCGTGTTAATATGCTTTACAAATTAAACTGTGTTTTAACTGTAAATAGATATGACTCCTTGGCAAACATACCAGCAAGACCTTCAACGCGATGACTTTGTACATGACGCAGCACAAGAAAATGCAGTTCGTCATTTACAGCGTTTATACGACGATTTAACACAAGCAAAGCCACAATCTAAAGGTTTTTTTGCAAAGCTTTTTAATAAAGCAGAGCCAGCCCCTATTAAAGGTTTATACTTTTGGGGTGGTGTAGGCCGTGGTAAAACTTATCTTGTTGATACTTTTTACGAAGCTTTGCCTGGCGATAGAAAAATGCGAGTGCATTTTCACCGCTTTATGCACCGAGTACACGATGAACTTAAAAAGTTAAATAACACTGCCAACCCTTTAGAAACAGTAGCAGATATTTTTAAAGCAGAGACAGACATAATTTGTTTTGATGAATTTTTTGTTCAAGACATTACTGATGCCATGTTGCTCGGTGGTTTAATGGAAGCATTATTCGCTCGCGGTATTGTGTTGGTTGCCACGTCAAATATTATACCTGACGACTTATACCGCAATGGCTTGCAGCGTGCCCGTTTTTTACCGGCTATTGCCTTGGTGAATAAGCATACGGAAATAGTTAATGTTGATTCAGGCGTTGATTACCGATTGCGTACTCTTGAGCAAGCAGAAATTTTTCATAGCCCGCTTGATGAACAAGCCGATAAAAACCTATTCGAATATTTTGACAAGCTCTCGCCAGAAGTCGGTAAACTAGATACCCCAATAGAAATAGAAGGGCGGATGATCAACACTCGCAAAGTATCTGACTGCATCGTTATGTTTGAATTTAGCGAACTGTGTGAAACTGCCCGTAGCCAAGTTGATTACATGGAAATAAGCCGATTATATAACACGGTGATTTTATCTAATGTAAAACAGCTAGGGCAAAATAATGATGACGCAGCAAGGCGCTTTATTGCGTTAGTAGATGAATTTTATGAGCGTAATGTAACGTTAATTATCTCTGCAGAAAAACCGATTACCGAGCTCTATACACAAGGCAATTTAAACTTTGAATTTAAACGCTGTATTAGTCGCTTACAAGAAATGCAATCGCTAGAGTATTTAGCCCGAGAGCATTTAGCTTAAAATACGAAGGTTAGCGGGCGACGGGCTGCGGGTCTCGAGCAAAACATCTAACTTCTAAATAAAAAAACCTTGCGATGTTAACCGCAAGGTTTTTTATTTTCTCGAACCTCGAACCTCGAACCTCGAACCTCGAACCTCGAACCTCGAACCTCGAGCTTATCTCATAGTAACAAACTCTTCCGACCCGGTTGGGTGTAGTGCGACAACCGCATCAAAATCGGCCTTAGTTGCGCCCATTTTCATGGCGACTGCAAAACCCTGAATCATTTCATCAACGGTAAAACCAATACCGTGTAAGCCCACAACTTTTTCATCATCGCCTGCACACACTAACATCATATTACAGGCTTGGCGGTGCTGAGTAACTGCGGTATACATAGCCGCAAAGCTTGATTTATATACTTTGACATTTTCGCCGCCGTACTGAGAAATCGCTTCTTGCTCAGTTAAACCAATTGTGCCGATAGGTGGGTGGCTAAATACTACGGTTGGTACTAGGCTGTAGTCCATTTTTAAATCGTTCGGCAATTCTTTATTAAATAAACGCTCCGATAGAGTACGACCCGCTTTAACAGCAACCGGTGTAAGCTCAATACCATTTTCGATAATATCACCCACAGCGTATACATTTTCAGCTGTGGTGTTTTGGTATTCATCTACTTTTACATAACCGCTTTCGTTTACTTCTACGCCTGCTGCAGCAAGGTTAATTTTATCGGTTGTTGGCGTGCGGCCTATAGCCCAAATAACCTGATCAACATTTTCGCTGTAACCATTCTCGAAATGAATCGTTAAGCTGCCATCAGCCTCTTTTACCACTTCTTTTGGTGAACACTCAGTGTGCAGTGTTGGGCCTTCTTTTGCCATAATATCAACCAGTGTGTCGATAATGTATGGGTCAAAGGTACGTAGTGGCTTGCTCTTACGAACAAATAAGTGAGTTTGTGTACCTAAGCTGTGCAGCACACCGGCAATTTCTACGGCAATATAACCGGCACCAACAACAGCAACACGTTTAGGTTGTTCGTTCAGCTCAAAAAAGCCGTTTGAATCAATACCGTGTTCAGCACCTGGAATATTAGGAATAGTAGGGCGGCCACCAACGGCAACTAAAATGTGATCGGCAGTATAGTGTTCGCCATCTACTTCAACGGTTTTACTATCAACAAACTTTGCAAAACCTTTGATCACAGTTACGCCATTTTTAGCTAAACCATTATCATAGCCTTTGTGAATACGGCCAATATAGGCTTCACGGCTTTCTACTAGTTTTGACCAGTCAAAGCCTTTAACTTCAACATCAAATCCGTAATCAGGAGCATAAAGATTAATAGCTTCAGCAACTTGAGCACCGTGCCACATTACTTTTTTAGGAACACACCCTACGTTTACGCAGGTGCCACCCATGTGTTTTGCTTCAATAAGTGCTACTTTTGCGCCACGCATTGCTGCACGGTTAGCTGATGCAATACCACCACTACCGCCACCAATTGCAATGTAATCAAAATGCTGAGCCATGTTTAATCCTCTAAATGTGTTTAACAATGTTTTACCGATAATATCATATGCGATGAACAAGTCACTTGTTCAGGTTTGCTAAAATCTCTACCATCAAACGAAAATCAAGCTAGTTAAGATCAAGGTATTATTAGTCGAGCGTATATTAAGCTAAGAGCTGAACACTTCCCCTTGTATTTACGTATTTTGCCCCAACTTCATTTTTATATTTGCACAAACTGAGAATGACTATGAGCAATGCACAAACAAATCCCCTAATCGGGCTTGAAGGTTTACCGCCTTTTTCAAAAATAAAGCCAGAGCATGTTGTCCCGGCACTAAAAAAAGGTATTGAGCACTGTCGCAGTGCAATTGATGATGTATTAGCAAAGCAATCATACACCTGGAATGATTTAGTATTACCCCTTGAAGAAGCTGACGATAAACTATCGCGATTATTTTCACCGGTATCACATTTAAACTCGGTGATGAACAACGATGAACTTCGCGAAGCTTATGAGCAGTGTTTACCGCTTATTTCTGAATATTCTACTTTTGTTGGCCAACACCAAGGCTTATATGAGGCTTACAGCGCGCTTTATAATAGCGATGAATTTAAAACACTCACTACCGCTCAGCAGAAAACTGTTACCAACGCATTGCGTGACTTTAAGCTTTCAGGCATTGCACTAAATCCTGAGCAGCAAAAACGCTACGGTGAAATTAGTGCGCGTTTATCAGAGCTTGCTTCAAAATTTGGTAATAATGTGATGGATGCCACGCTTGCATGGCATAAGCATATTACCGATGAAAGCCAACTAGCGGGTTTACCAGAGTCAGCACTGGCATTAGCGGCCGATACAGCAAAAAGTAAAGACTTAGAAGGCTGGGTATTCACTCTCGATTTCCCTTCTTACTTACCTATAATGACTTACGCAGACGACCGTGAACTTCGCAAAGAAACATACACCGCGTTTTCTACTCGTGCATCCGATCAAGGGCCAAATGCGGGTGAGTTCGATAACTCAGCGATAATGAGTGAAGAACTGGCACTGCGTCATGAGTTAGCACAATTACTAGGCTTTAATAATTACGCCGAAAAATCGTTAGCTACAAAAATGGCAGAATCACCTGCACAGGTATTTTCATTTTTAGAAGATTTAGCCGCTAAATCTAAGCCACAAGCAGAGCAAGAGCTTAAAGAGTTGCAACAATACGCAGAGCAACAGCACGGTATTAGTGAACTACAGGCATGGGACTTTGGTTATTACAGCGAAAAGCTAAAGCAAGAAAAATACGCGATTTCAGATGAAGTATTACGCCCATACTTCCCTGCCGATAAAGTGCTTAGTGGTTTGTTCGAAACCGTTAACCGCTTATTTGGTATTACAGTTAAAGAGCAAAAAGACATTGATTTTTACCATAAAGATGTGCGCTTTTTTGAAATTTACGATAGCAACAATACTTTACGTGGTCGTTTCTACTTAGATTTATACGCCCGTGACCACAAGCGTGGTGGTGCGTGGATGGATGACTGTATGGGCCGTAAAGTGCGTGCTAATGGTGAACTTCAAACACCAGTTGCTTACTTAGTGTGTAACTTTAATAAAGCGATTGGCGATAAGCCTGCTTTGTTTACCCATAATGAAGTAACCACACTGTTCCATGAGTTTGGTCACGGCATTCACCACATGTTAACTCAAGTAGATGCAGCGCCTGTTGCTGGTATTAATGGTGTGGCATGGGATGCCGTTGAATTGCCAAGTCAGTTTTTAGAAAACTGGTGTTACGAAGAAGAAGCCCTAAGCTTTATTTCAGGCCACTTCGAAACCGGTGAGCCATTACCAAAAGAGCTACTAGATAAACTATTGGCCGCTAAAAATTACAACTCAGGTATGCAAATGCTAAGACAACTTGAGTTCTCGTTATTCGATTTTAAAATTCACCATGACTACGTGGCAGACAAACCATGTAACATTCAAGCTGTGCTTGATGATGTACGCAGTCGTACCTCAGTCATTAAGCCGCCAGCGTTTAACCGTTTTCAGCATGGCTTTAGTCATATTTTTGCGGGCGGTTATAGTGCAGGTTATTACTCGTATAAATGGGCTGAAGTACTTTCGGCAGATGCCTACTCTAAATTTGAAGAAGAGGGGATTTTTAATCCACAAACTGGCCAAGCGTTTATGCAGCATATTCTTGAAAAAGGCGGCAGCGAAGAGCCAATGGCACTGTTTAAAAACTTCCGCGGTCGTGAGCCAAGTGTAGATGCACTTCTGCGCCACAGCGGCATCGCCGCTTAGGGTCTGTTGATTTTTGCGGATTAAAATATAATTACAAAAGCGCCCCAGAGGCGCTTTTTTATTGCCTAAAATACAGCGCTGTTAAAGAATATTTTGAATAAATTTTAGTAGTTTTAACATGGCGTACTATGCTTTGAACAAAGTACTAAAAGGGACTAACGCATGGCAAAGTTAATACTGGCAATTGATGACGATAAATTAATGCACCATATTATTGAAGAATCTTTAGCTGGGTTTTGCAAAGTGATCCACGCCAAAAATGGTGAAGATGGCATAAGACAAGCGATTAAATATAACCCCGATATTATTTTGCTTGATGTTGAAATGCCAGGCATGTCTGGTTATGAGGTTTGCCAAACTATTAAACAAAATAAAGCCACAACAGATATTCCGGTAATGTTTTTATCATCCAAAGTGGGGCAAGCTGAACGTATTAAAGGGTTTAGTGTTGGCGGGGCTGACTACATTTTGAAGCCTTTTAACGCACAGGAGCTGATGGCACGGATTAAAATTCTTTACCAGTACCGCAAGCAGTGTGCAACACTGCAATATGATATAGCAAAGGCCAATAAAACAGCTGAAATGGCGATGATTGAAACCGGTGACATGGGGCGCATTATGCGGTTTGTTTGTCAAAGCTATCATGCCGATAATTTAGAATTACTAAGTGAATACTTTTTAGGTTTTTTTACTCCATTACACCTCAATGTCGTGGTTGTTTTTTGGCAAAATAACCAGGGAATGTTTTATAGCCAAGAAACTGGTGTATGCCCATTAGAGCAAGAGCTACTCATACAGCATAAAAATGCAGAACGCTTTGTTGATATTGGTCATAGTACTATTATTAATTACCCTAATATTTCACTATTAATTAAAAATATGCCTGTAGATACGCCATCACTTTATGGCCGCTATAAAGATTTATTTCCGCATATTTTAGAAGTAACTAACGAAAAAGTAGTGACTATACAGCAGCACCAATATCGACTAATGCGCGACAATGAGCTAACCCTTGCTTTTAAAGATATTGTTGCCCAGCTTAAAAATCAAAACGCCATGCAAACGAGTGCAATTAGCCAGCTTACAGAGCAACTTGAGCAACTCCAATCGCTAATGCAAACACACAACGAGATATCAACTTCGCAATTTAATGAGCAAATAACTCAGCTTAGTCATACATCACAGCAGCTGGTTGCAACCACTAATGATTTAGCCTTTATTAAGCACCAACTAAAAACAACCACTCAACAGCGTGATGACTTAATTACTCAAACACAACTAAGTAAACAACAAACGCAGCCAGAACCTGAGAGTGAAAATAACGATATTGAGTTGTTTTAAACTAGAGATCGTATATTGGCTTTGTTTGGGTATAATAACGGTGAAATTTATCATCGGAGTGTGAAGTGGTTATACAGTGTGCGTTTAAAGAGTGTCGACCTTATTTAAATGAGTTAGAAGCACGCTTTGGGCTTGCTCAATGGGCAGAGCAAAGCAGTGGTTTTAGCTTGCATTACGATGATAAAGGACTAAGCCTGTATAAAACTGACGAGCCAAAATTAGGTGCTATTAACGTAGACTTTGTAACTGGTGCCGTTGCACATAGGCGTAAATTTGGTGGTGGTAAAGGGCAATCAATTGCCAAAGCAGTTGGTCTTAACAAGGGCGCAACGCCAGTGGTACTCGATGCCACAGCAGGCCTTGGGCGTGATGGTTTTGTGTTAGCCTCATTAGGCTGTAAAGTAATTTTACATGAGCGCCATCCCGTGGTTGCTGCACTGTTATATGATGGCTTACAACGTGCTTATAACGATAGTGAAATTGGCCCATGGATGCAGCAAAATATGAGCCTTATCTTTGGCTCAAGCCATACTTTACTTGCTCAATGTGACAGCATGCCCGATGTGGTTTACCTTGATCCAATGTTCCCGCACCGTGAAAAATCAGCGCTGGTTAAAAAAGAAATGCGGGTATTCCAAGAGTTAGTGGGTGGCGATACCGACGCCGATGATTTACTCGATTTTGCTTACCCTCTTGCCAGTAAGCGTGTAGTAGTGAAACGCCCCGATTATGCACCATTTTTAAATGATAAAACTCCAAGCATGCAAATCAAAACCAAGAAGAACCGCTTTGATGTGTATGTAAAAGCCGCGATGGTTTAGGTTAAAGAACAGTTTTTAGTCTTCAGCTGTCAGTTGCCAGCAAAAGATTAAGCCAAGTACGGTGTTTGGGTTAAACGTAGGCGGAGCTTTACGCCGCGCAGGTAGTTTGACATGTTGTGAAAGTGCGCGAGGTAAACTCTCGCCTATAATATAAAAACTGGGCTTGCATAAGGCTCGGTGTTTTATTTTACTACCTGACCGCTGACCGCTGACCGCTGACCGCTGACCGCTGACCGCTGACCGCTGACCGCTGACCGCTGACCGCTGACCGCTGACCGCTGAC
>NZ_LKGQ01000033.1:0-30327 GCF_001401785.1 Pseudoalteromonas sp. P1-16-1b
TGGTGCCTCGACCCGGAATCGAACCAGGGACACGAGGATTTTCAATCCTCTGCTCTACCAACTGAGCTATCGAGGCACTTAAACAGTGCGAATTAAAAATCTTACCTGATTTTTAATGCAACTCCCACAAGACACTTCTTAGTGAGCTATCTGGGCGTGCGGCGTATTAAACGAGTTTTGCCCTTACAAGTCAACTTTTTTTTTATCCTTTGCAACTGTTTGAACGGTTTTCAAACAACTAGCGACGTTTCTCGTTAATGCAGTGCATTTATTCAACAAAAGACTTTAAAAAACGTAGTGAATTATTTTTTTTAGGTGTTACGATTGGTATATAACTTTCGGTACAGGCTTACCGTTCTAATAATACCACGATAGGAAAATTCATGCAGGGTAAGTTTTCTCCAGCAATCAAAGGCTTACTACCTTTATTTTTAGTTAGTAACCTTATAACTGCCACATTATTTATAGTCGCCTATTCGCTTTACTCACAAAGCAATACTGAGCACAAAGAAGTTAACCCTGTTTCAACCATCAAGGTAACAAAACTTGCTGAGCGTCTTGAGCAACCCATAGTAGAAGCACTAACTATACACGAGCAAGACAAAGTCAAATCACTTCTTGATACCGCAAGCTTACTCAATAATAATTTTAAATATACCCTGCACCGCTTTAATGCGAACAATAAAACCGAGTTGGTTTATAGCAATAATAGTAATTTAATTGAGCCTTTAGCTATTAATGAGTATGTAAAGGAGCAAGGCATATTACATCATGTTATTTCAGTAAATGGGGAGGTAATTGCTGAGCTTATTATTGAGCAAAAACAACCTTTAATTGCATCATCTACACAAAACTTATTTATGAATGCGTACCTTGCCGCTATTGTTGCTTTGATAGTGCTGTTTGCGTTAGCTATTACGTTTAATAAGCATATTAATAAACGATTATATAAAAATACCGACTCTCTCACTCAAGAACTCAAAGCAATTACACAAAATGATAACTATCAAAGCACGCTTAATGAGCAACTCGAAGGCGGATTAGAAACCGTTGCTCAACAAATTAACTTGCTGCTAAAAAAAGTAAGTACGGTTCAAGCTGACGATCAGGCTGCACAAAAAGAATTAAAAAAACTACAAACTAGCCTTGAAACAGAAGTACAAAGCAGAACATTTGAATTAGAAAAGCAAACTCAAAAAGCATTAAAAGCCAGCGAAACTAAAACCACCTTTTTAGCCACTATGAGTCATGAAATAAGAACACCAATGAATGGCGTAATTGGCACTATTGATTTACTTCGTCAAACAGAGCTTGATGGTGCCCAGCAACGTTTAAGTACTATTATTCGTGAATCAGCATTTTCGTTATTAAGTATTTTAGATGATATTTTAGATTTTTCTAAAATTGAGGCTGGAAAGCTCAATATAGATCCAGTTCCGTTTTCTGTTGCAGATACGCTAGAAGAAGTTGCTAAGGTGTTATCGTCGGTTGCTAAAAATCGCCACCTAGAACTCGATTTATCAATTGCCCCCGATATACCCAACAACCTTAAGGGGGACTCTGTTAGAGTGCGCCAAGTGCTATATAACTTATGTAGTAATGCCATAAAGTTTACCAGCACCAATGGTACAACCCAGGGGAAAGTAAGAATATCAGTAGAAGTAGCACATAACACCGCCGATCACTTTACATTGCGTTTTTGCGTAAGTGATAACGGTAAAGGAATGAGTCAATCTCAGTTGAGAAAAATCTTTAACCCGTTCACCCAAGCAGAAAGCTCAATTACGCGAGAGTTCGGTGGTACAGGGCTTGGGCTTTCAATTTGTAAAAGCTTAACTGAGCTAATGCTTGGTACCATTCATGTAACAAGTCATGAAGGGATAGGTAGTGAGTTTACTGTTGAACTGCCCTTTTCAACCGCAGGTAAAATTGAATTTGCCCATAAAAATACACTTAATGGTAAACATGTCATTGTTGTTAGTAACAACGCAGAACGCGGCAAAGTAATTTACCGTTACTTGTCATTTATGGGAGCTAAAATAACCTATGCTCATGAGCAGCAAGATATAGAAGCTCATCAAGAAACCAAGGATATTATTTGGGTTGTTGATGGTATTGATGACATGAGTAGTATTAGTACCCTACTAAGAAGTTTACTTTACTCATTAGAAGATAATAACCAACAAATGGTGGTATTAAGTAAGTTAGATGAAGCGGTTATTAACCATAAAAATATTTTTTATATTAACGCCTCCCCTTTGTGTAAATCTAACTTTATGCTTTCAATTTTAGTGGCTGCCGGCTTACATAAGCCTAAGCAAATTAAAAAAGCCAGAACGATGAATCACTACCTAAGTTCAGAAGAGGCACTCGCTGCAAATAGGCTGGTATTATTGGTAGAAGATAACCGATTGAACCAAGAGGTACTCACCGAACAACTACATATACTAGGTTACAGTGTAGAGGTAGCTAATAACGGTGAAGAAGGTTTAGATATGTGGCGTAAAAATAGCTACTCGCTCATTTTAACCGATTTACATATGCCAAAAATGTCTGGCTACGACATGGTTGAAAAAATTAGAGAAGAAGCTTCATTACTCGAATCAATTGACGCACAACCTTATATTATTGCTGTCACTGCCAATGCTCTAAAGGGAGAGAGAGAGCGATGTTTAGCAGTGGGTATTAACGACTTTATTACTAAACCTATTGAGCTTAATGCACTTGAAGACACATTAAAGCAATGGAGTGATTTATACAGCGAACAACCACAACAGGTGAATTCGGCCGAAAAGTCTGTTATGCCTATTGATATGGAATCAGCGAATAAGTACATAAATGGCGATGATGCTAAAATAACCCGCTTCTTTAAAATGTATTTAGAGCAGAGCCAAGAACAAATTAAAGCGATTAACTTTGCTGTGTTGCAAAGTAACAAAGCTGAAATTATATCTGCCTGCCATCAATTAAAATCTATATCAAAAACAGTAGGGGCTAATATTGTTGCTGATTTAGCACAGTCATTTGAAGATAAGTGCAAGAGCGATGAAGTAAGTGCTGATGAGTTAATAAAAATGAGAGATAAACTCGAAATTGAATATTCAAGAGCAGCGCAGTTCTTAAAAGAGCAAATTAAAAATAATGAGGAACAGAACGAACTTATTTAACTAAATAGTATATGTTACTAAGAACGTTTGCTAACGCAATAAAAAAGGGCTTAGAGCCCTTTTTTATTAATTAACCTAAGCACAGTTAACTTATTTTTCTACTGGCTTATAACCTTCAATCTCAACTTCTTTACCTTCAAATAAAAAGCCAACCATTTGCTCTTCTAAAAAAGTACGATGCTCTGGATCCATCATGTTTAAATGCTTTTCATTGATCAGCATAGTTTGTTTATGCTGCCATTGCCCCCAGGCTTCTTTAGAAATATTATTAAAAATCTTCTCACCAAGTTCACCAGGGTATAACTGAAAACCAAGGCCTTCGGCCTCTTTTTGTAACTTTTGACAAAATACTGTACGTGCCATGATTGTTCCCCTTAATGCTAAATATATCGCTATTCTATACTATTGCCGTAATTTGTTTAACCAACTTTTTAGTCGGTGCAGCTAACCCTACTTCTATTGATTGATCGAGTGGATACCATACCAACTGCTTGTCATTAACAACATCAGGAGCTTTTTCAATATTAAGTACATGCGGGTTAATTGTGAGCTCAAAATGTGAAAATACATGAGTAAAAGGCGCTACTTCATTAAGGTCACTTTTAAGCCCTTGTTGCGCTAAAAAAGTTTCGAGCTCGCTGTACTCATTAAATTCAAAAAATCCAAACAATCCGCCCCAGATACCACTGTTTGGGCGTTTTTCCATAAGCACTTTGTCGTTATGTTTAATAATTAACTGGTGGCAGCTTTTTTTAGGCACTGCTTTTTTAGGTTTAGAGTGAGGGAACTCCTTAACTTTACCTGCGTTAAACGCACCACAACGGCTATTTAACGGGCACGCCTCACAATCAAAGCGACTGCGCGAACATAAGCTTGCACCTAAATCCATCATAGCTTGATTAAACTCTGTTACATTATTTTTAGGAGTGAGTTGTTCACTTAAATGCCAAAGCTGATTTTCTACCTTTTTGACTCCATACCAACCTTCAACCATGAAAAACCGAGCAAGCACTCTTTTAACATTACCATCAAGAATAGGGTGATGCTGCCCCAAAGATAATGATAAAACAGCACCAGCAGTAGAGCGCCCTATTCCGGGTAAATCCATTACTTCTTCAAGCGTGCTAGGAAACTGACCTTGGTATTTATCTCGAACTATTTTAGCGGTTTTATGTAAATTGCGTGCACGAGCGTAATAACCTAAACCTGTCCAATGATGCAAAACCTGATCTTCATCAGCATTTGCTAAAGCAATAATATCGGGAAAGCTTTGCATAAACTTTTCAAAATAAGGGATAACAGTGACAACCTGAGTTTGCTGTAACATCACCTCAGATACCCACACTTTATATGGCGTTTTAGCTAATTGCCATGGTAACGTTTTGCGCCCATGAAGGTGATACCAGTCAACTACTTGGTTGGAAAACCAAGCTGACTGCTGTTTTTTTAAATCCAACATATTTACTTTTTTACTAATGCTCAATGGCGGCTCAGTCTATTGTAGTGACTGAAAAGATCAAGCTATAACGCCCTAATGCTTGTCAACCTAGCGCTGGTCAGGGATAATACGCAACCATTTTTAAACACATTGTTTTGTCAGGCCAATAATATGAGTGAATCAAGTAACAACAACCTTGAGCAAGCTAAGCAAGAAGGTAAGTATATCCGCACTATTCGCAGTTTTGTAAAACGCGAAGGCCGATTAACCAAAGGCCAAGCTGCTGCAATCGAAAAATGCTGGCCAACAATGGGGCTTGAACATAAAAACGGCCTACTTGATTTAAGCGAAGTTTTTGGCAATGACAATGATGTAGTGCTAGAAATTGGTTTTGGTATGGGTAAGTCATTAGTTGAAATGGCAAAAAATGCACCACACCTTAACTTTATCGGCATAGAAGTTCATCGCCCAGGCGTTGGCGCATGTTTAATGGATGCTGACGAAGCTGGCGTTACTAATCTGCGCGTATTTGAACACGATGCAGTAGAAGTTCTTGCTGATTGTATAAGCGATGAAAGCTTATCAACCTTACAGTTATTTTTCCCTGATCCATGGCACAAAAAGCGTCACCACAAGCGTCGCATTGTACAAACTGAGTTTGCTGAAAAACTTCGCTCTAAATTAAAAATCGGTGGCGTATTTCACATGGCAACCGATTGGGAAAACTATGCAGAGCATATGTTAGAAGTAATGCAAGCAGCTCCAGGTTACAAAAACCAATCTGAGACCAACGACTATGTACCTCGTCCTGATTTACGTCCTTTGACTAAATTTGAACAGCGTGGTCAGCGTTTAGGTCATGGCGTATGGGATTTAATGTTCGAACGTACTAAGTAACCGTTAATTAAATAATCAAGTAAGGTAAAGCCATTTATGAGCGTATTAACCAATCCGAGCCTACTATTACTTCGTAACAGTGAAGAGTTAAAAGGTAAATCAATATTGGTGGTCAACTTTGTTCAAGATGGCTTTTTAAATGAGCTAAAAACGCTCAATCCACAAAGTAAAATAACCGCTTTTAGTTATAACCACGCTAATGGTGAATTTGCAAAAAACATATCGGGTATTGACGTAACCATCGGCCACACAATTAATTCGGGCGATTATGATTTGGTAATACTTTATTACCCTAAATCTAAACCTGAGCTATTAATGGCGTTAGACAACATACGTGCTGTGATAAGCAAAGATGCAGAGCTACTCGTTGTTGGCGAAAACAAGAGCGGTGTTAAGTCAATTGAAAAGCAACTCGCCGGTAAGGCTGAATTTAGTAATAAAATAGACTCAGCAAAACACTGTGTTTTATATTCATTTTCAGAGCTCACTATTAATAGCGCGTTTGATATTCGCACTTACCATAAAGAGTTTACGGTATGTGTGAGCGATATTGAGTTTACAGCAGTCAGTATTCCTGGTGTGTTTAACCATGGTGCACTAGATGCTGGAACGAAAATGCTATTAGAGAATGCTCCTAACTTAAAACATGGGAAAGTCCTTGATTTTGGTTGTGGCGCAGGACTTATTGCTACTTTTTTAGGGCTAAAAAATCCAGCACTGACATTTACCTGTAGTGACGTAAGTGCACTTGCGGCCTATGCAACAACGCAAACGCTTAAGCTAAATAATGTAAACGGTGAAGCCATACTCAGTGATGGTTTAAATAGTATTGTTGGCAAGTTTGATTTAATTATTAGCAATCCGCCATTTCATACCGGGATTGCAACTGACTACAGCGTTGCGGAATCTTTTTTAACCCATGCAAAGCAACATTTAACTAAGGCAGGCAAACTGACCATAGTGGCTAATAGCTTTTTGAAATATCCACCAATTTTAGAAACCCAATTTGATAGCTACCACACAGTGTTCAAAAACAACAAATTTGCCGTATACAGTAGCTAAAATAAGTTATTAATATCCTGTCAAAACATAAATATGGGCTATATTAGCCACATATTTATGTTTCATAAGTAGATTAGCTAAAAATAAAAAGTGTAATTAAGCTAATCTTTTTAATTCACTTTTTTCTGTTTTTGCTAAACTATTATCATTAGACTCACAATTGACACGGATGACCTTCTCGCAATGCCCAAAACTGTAGAGCAAAATAGCATTCGTAGCATATTGTTTAAAACCATCATGCTTATAACAGCTATCTGTTTGTTATTATCGCTTTCAATTTCTACCTATTTAAGTGCGCAAGAGCAAAAAAAACAGCTTATTAGCAAACTTGTGTTGGTATCAGAGATCATTGCATTCGACGCGATGCCCTCATTGCTAAATAAAAATAGGCCTGCAGAAGAAAGGCGCTTAAAGCTGCTTCAACAAGTATCATCCGTCACAAATTTACATATTTACGCCTTAGATGAGCAATCTAACAAGCCAGTCTTTTTTACCAGCTTTAATGCCCGAAAATCACCACCAGTCCCCATTAAAACAGATAATATTAATGATTTTTCTGAACCACAGGTTAGTGACGAGTATATTGAGTACATTACCCCAATACTCAATAATGAACAGCTGCTCGGCTATGTATATATTAGAGGCAGCTTAGATAACTTAAATCAACTAATAACTAAAAAGATTATAATCGATATCGTTATTATGGCTTTAATACTTATTTTTATTTCTTTGATTATTTTAAGGCTACAAAAAAGGATAGCCAGTCCAATAGAAAACTTAAGCTTGTTGTTGCAAAACATAGCTAAAAAACATAATTACTATGCACGTGCGCCTTTAACGAACCTAACTGAAATAACTCGGCTTTCTAATAGCTTAAATGTAATGCTTGCACGTACACAAAGGCAAATAGAACGCCATGAAGAAGATAAACAAGAAATTAAGCAGCTAAACTCAAACCTTGAAGAGAAAGTAAGTCAACGCACTATCGCACTCAGAGAGGCTAATAAAGAGCTGTTATCCACTCTGGAAAAGATGCACCAATACCAAACTCAAATTGTCGAAAACAAAAAAATGGCTTCATTGGGGCAAATGGTGGCAGGGGTTGCCCATGAGGTAAATACACCGATTGGACTTGGTATTACAGGCTCTACTCTATTGCGGGATAAACTCGCGGAACTGCAGGTTAAATTTCATAATAAATCACTAACTGCGAGTCAATTTGAACAATTTACTAACGATGGTATCGAAAACTTAGACTTAATATATAGCAGCTTAAACCGCGTTGCAGAGCTCATTTCTAACTTTAAAAAAGTTGCAGTGATCAAAGATGATGAAATAACCAGCACTGTTAATATACAACAATTAATTAGTGATACTCTACTGTCTATGGGGCAAGAACTAAAAATTAAAAACCCTAAAGTCCTCATAAATTGTCCATCAGATTTAACCGTCGAAAGTAAAAAAGGGCCACTTCAGCAAGTTTTTCATCAGTTAATTTTAAATTCCCTGTTACACGGATTTGTAGCTGGCGGTGACAATGAAGTGCAGATTGATATTGTAGCAACAGAAACAAAAACACAAATTACCTACACAGATAACGGCCTGGGTGTTGAAAGCAATATACGAGCAAAAATATTTGACCCATTTGTAACATCAAAGCGCGGCCAAGGAGCCAGTGGCTTAGGAATGCATTTAGTTTACAATTTAGTGACTCAAGCTTTGGCTGGGGAAATTGTGTTAGATACCGAGTATCAGCAAGGGGCCCGATTTATTATTACACTTTTTTAAAAAGCGAAATAACTCTTATTCCCCTCTTGAATTACAACTTTATGACCATACTAATACATAGCCAACTAAACAGTTGTATCATTAATGCTGTATTTCCACACAATTAATGAACTTAATTGTGTTTAACATATCACATACATTGATGAAAAGTTGGAAAGTGATATAATTCCGTTTTGAATTAGTCTGATTATTTTAAGTATCTTTAGGTTGATGGATGTATCAATTATTAAAGGGAAATGGCTTCGACTCTATAATTCAAATTATACATCCAACGTTAAGTATCAATTAAGCCGCGGTTTTTAATAATACGTCATAGTAGGTTTGGGCGCGCAGCTGTTTATATCTAATCTGTTTTTACTTGTTAACATTTAGATATAATCCTATAATTCTAGTAGTCGGCTCTGATGATCACGCCGATTTTATAAATAAAACACACTCCAAAAAGGTTAATTAAAGATGCAAACGCCAGTCATTCTGATCGTAGAGGATGAAGACGTAACTAGACTAAACCTCGTTAGTTTATTTGAAGCTGAAGGTTACAAAGTTATTGAAGCCATTGATGGCGATGATATGCATGATAAGCTTACAAATAACGATGACGTCAATCTTGTAGTTATGGACATCAACCTGCCAGGTAAAAACGGGCTTATTTTAGCTCGCGAGTTACGCCAAAAACGTAAAGTTGGTCTTATTTTCTTAACAGGCCGTGACAACGATGTAGACCGTATTTTAGGTCTTGAAATTGGTGCTGATGACTATATTACTAAGCCTTTCAACCCACGAGAATTAACTATTCGTGCACGTAACTTAATTACGCGTACTGCATTAGGTGGTGAAGAATCAGCTATTGAAACCAATGGCGTGATCACCTTTAACGGTTGGGAACTTGACGAAAACAGTCGTTGCCTTACTTCTCCAAATGGAGATGCAAAACGCCTACCTAAAGGCGAGTACAGAGCACTGCGTTTAATGCTTGACTCTCCAGGTCGTATATTCAGCCGTGAGCAACTAATTAAGCACATGACTGGCCGTGAGCTTCGCGCTAACGACCGTACAGTTGATGTTACCATTCGTCGTATCCGTAAGCACTTTGAAAGCGACAACTCAACGTCTGAGTTAATCAGCACCATTCATGGTGAAGGTTACCGCTTCATTGGTAAAATCGACAGCTAATTAGTTTTTACTCTAATTGCTGTAAAAATAAATGAAGGGCCCGTTGTCCTTCATTTATTTTGTCTGCTAATTCATCAAGCCAGACTGTTAATACTTCATCACTTTGTTCCAGCGCACCATGTTCCATTTGCTTTGCATGCAACTGCACATCATTCAGACCAACCGACCCAGCGGCACCTTTTAACTTATGCGCAACGGATTTGTACTCTTCTCTGTCAGCTGCTTTTAATGATCCTAATAGCTCTTGTTGATATTGCGGATTTAGTTTTGCAAACAACTGACTACTACGTTTAAATACTTCAACGCCCATCGAGTTTACAAAGTCTTCAATGGTTTCAACATCTAGCAAGTCAGTATTAATTTGATTTAATAACTCTTGATTAACTACTCGTTGAGGAGCCTCAACTTGCGCTTGTTGAATGCCAAAGAGTTCAGCGAGCATATTATCTAACTTACTGGTGTTTATCGGTTTAGCTAACGCCCCTTGAATAGAAATCCCCTCAAGCTCCTCTTCAGCACTGCGAACATTGGCGGTAAGTGCCACAATAGGAAGCGGGTCAAAATGGCTTTGTGCGCGAATTTGTCTTGCTACTTCATCACCATTAATATCAGGCAACTGCATATCAAGTAATACTAAATCTAGGTCATCTTCGGTTTCTACAAACGATAAAGCATCTTCTCCCGTTTCAGCCCACAGTACTTCATGTCCACGTTGTTCTAATAGGTTAGTTGCAATTTCAGCATTAAGTGGCACATCTTCCACTAATAAAATATATAAGCTACGCCCTACATAACTATGTTCGGTAGGAGCACTACATAAATTCAGCGGAATTTGAACGGTAAAGCAACTGCCCTCTCCGAGGGTACTATTAACAGTTATAATGCCTTTCATAGCACTTACTAACGCTTTTGTTACGGCTAAGCCAATACCTGAGCCAATCGCATTGGTCCCTTTAAGGTCGGGCGCTTTGTAGTACATATCAAAAATACGGGTAAGTTGTTCTTGCGGAATCCCTTCACCGGTATCGAGTATTTTTATAATAAGCCATGGGCCATCTTCGCGGTTCTCTCTAGCACAATCTAAGGTGACACTACCGTACTGGGTAAATTTAACCGCATTATTAATTAAGTTCCATACTACTTGGCGTAAACGTGTAGGATCAAGTAAAGCGTATATATCAAGCATTCCAGAGCGTTTTACTTCAAAAGAAAGTTCTTTTTGCTCCGCAATAAGGCCTGCAAAGTTAACCACATCATTGATAAAGTCAGACACATTAATTTCGTTAGCGGCAATATCGAGTTGCTCACGGTCAATTTTATCTAAATCTATAATATCGTTAAATATATTACCCAGCGTTTCGGCGCTTGAAAACACCGTATTACACCAGCTACGCTGCTGTTTATTAAGTTCAGTATCCAATAGCATTCGGGTTAAACCGACGATACCATTGAGCGGAGTGCGTAATTCATGGCTCAATGTGGCAATAAATTTCCCTTTATCTTTGTAAGCAGTTTCCAGTGCCTGCGCGGCTTCTTTACGGCTGGTAATATCACGGCCAAAGGCTAGTAGACCAATGTAATCGCCCTGCTCATTTATAAAGGGGAGTTTTCTCAGTTCAAACCATCTTATTTCACCATTTACAGAATACTCTACATCAATAGTTAAACCTTGATGAGTGCGTTCAACCTGCTCATCGGTTCTTAATACTTCTGATAAAAAGTGGCTTGGAAATATTTCTTCTGCGGCTTTGCCAATTAATTCGCCACTGGTTTTGCCCATCACCTCTTCAAACATTTTATTACAACCGGCAAACACCCCGTTGTTATCGCGGTAATAAAATAAATCTGGTGAGGAGTCTACAATGGAGCGTAATAACATGCCTTGTTGCGCGAGTTCTTGTTGCGTTTTTTTACGCTCTGCAATTTCACGTCTAAGCTCTTCTATTGCTCTATGCTTAGCATGAAAGGCCATTTTACGTTCATCAATTTCAATGTTTAAACGATTAATATTGTCTTTGAGAGTTTGATTTAAAAGCTTTTCTTGTTTTGTGGCACTATCTAAATAGGCATAAGAGGCATCAAGTTGCCGAATAGAGTTAAGCAGTACGCTAATCACCAGAGGGGAAACAACTGAGGTAAAAAATACTACAGCCAATATATCAACTAAGTTCACTTCCCCAATGGCAACATAGTAAAACATACTCGACAAAACCAGCGATACTGTCAGTAATAATGCATAGCAAATAGCTGCAGTTTTAAACTCACCAAAACGAGTTATTGAACTGGAAAGAACTCGAACCCACGGGTTCAAAGAAGAATCTGTCATATATCAGTGTTTCTCTTAGCTAAATGCTTAAGTAAGTATGATTAAAGGCTAATTTTAGCATTTTCTATCAGCTATTTTCATGTTGTGCGATAAAAACAACAAAATTTCATGTTTGGCGTTATTTGCCGCATTTCAGCAATTCTTTATTTAGTGTAAAATGTGACGTTTTAAATATTGCAAATAACGAGTAACGTATCATGCAAACGACTATGCCAGATATTGCTAACACGGCTGCCGCATTACAAACAGGTAAATTAGACTGGGTAGGAATGGGCGATATAGAGCTGCCTTTTATTTTTGAATCTCTTGATTTAGCTCCAGTTACCGTTAATGCAAAAGCACGCGCTTTTGTTAATTTACACCAAGAAGACGCCAAAGGCATCCACATGTCGCGTCTGTTTTTAGCGCTTGATCACCTCTCAACTGAGCAGCAGGTCAACCCGCACAGCTTAGCACAAGCATTAGATACCTTTATCACCAGCCATGAAGGCTTGAGCGATAAAGCACAAATCGAATTTAAATTTGAATTACCACTGCGCCGTAAATCATTACTTAGTGGCAAAGCCGGCTGGAAAAGCTACCCAGTTGTACTTACCAGTACCATAAATCAAGGTGTCATTAGTTTTGAACTCAGTGTTGATGTTACTTACTCATCAACCTGCCCCTGCTCTGCAGCCCTTGCTCGTCAACTTATCCAAAATGCGTTTAGCGAAAAGTTTGCTCGAGAAACGCTAACTCAATCAGAGGTTTTAGAATGGCTTGGAACAACTCAAGGCATTGTAGCAACCCCGCATTCACAGCGTTCTATCGCTAATGTTAAAGTAAAGCTAGATCAAAATATTCAAGAATTTGATGTGGTTAACTTAATAAACTTACTAGAAGATGAGCTTAAAACACCAGTACAAGCTGCGGTAAAACGTGAAGACGAACAAGAGTTTGCCCGTTTAAATGGTCAAAACCTGATGTTTTGTGAAGACGCAGCACGAAAAATTAAAACAACGTTAGAGTCAAAAGAATTTAGCGATTACTTCCTGCAAATAAACCATTATGAGTCTTTACATGCTCATGATGCCGTCGCTATTGCCGTAAAAGGGATTGAGGGCGGTTATAAAGCATAATAGCGCTCATCCCCATTCGTTAATAAAATAGCCATAACAACTATTTGGGCACATAAATTGCTTTAGAAAAGCAGTGTCAATTTGTTGTTATGGAGTTACCGTATGGAATTCGCTTTATTATTAATATTAGTGCTAGTTGTTGGGGCATCTGTGGTTGCGTCAAAATTTAATGATGACGGCGGAAACCCTTATCCTTTTACTCGCAAGCAAAGTGTATTTACCCAAGTAGAAGGGGCGTTTCTAGGCTTATTAGAACGCGCTGTTGGCGATCAATATAAAATTGTTAGTCGCGTTAAACTAATCGATGTGATTGACTGTAAACAAGGTCTATCTGTCAAATCTAAACGTGCTGCATTGGCTAAAGCAAAAAATAAACAGCTCGACTTTGTACTAGTCGACAAAGAAAAAATGACCATAGTGGCAGCAGTTGACTTAGTTAATAACGCCAACAAAGATGGTCACAAAGCACAACGTGATTGGTTTGTTAACGGTGCATTAGAAGCCGCTGGCATTCCACATATTCGTATGAAAGTGAAATCAGGCTACCGCCCGAGTGAAGTTCGCGATGCCATTATGTTTAAATTAGGCAAACCTGCTAAATCACAATCTTCGCGCCCGACTCGTACTAGAGTCCATAAGCCTGCGGTATTATCACCTTCTCAAGCAAAAGCACATTCAACTGCCCTTGCTGAAATATAACTACTGAGTTAAAGCAATGTATTAAAGCGAGCATTTTAAATGACTCGCTTTTTTGTTTTTTATAGCAGACTTCACGTATAATCAGCCTATTCAAATTTAGGAATTTAACACTATGAATGTTGGTATTATTGGCGCCATGGAGCCAGAAGTTAAAATTTTGCGCGAAGCGATGCAAAATCCACAGATTTTAACCAAAGCAGGCTTTACGTTTTATACTGGTGAGCTTGCAGGTAATACTGTTACTTTAGTGCAATCAGGCATTGGTAAAGTCGCTTCAACTATTGCAACCACTTTACTTATCGATAACTTCAAACCTGATTGTGTTATTAACACAGGCTCTGCCGGTGGTTTCGATCCTTCGCTTAACGTTGGCGATGTGGTGATTTCATCAGAAGTTCGTCATCACGATGTAGATGTAACCGCATTTGGTTACGAAATTGGCCAAGTACCACAAATGCCAGCAGGCTTTGCAGCGCACCCTAAACTAGTAGAAGCCGCCGAGCAAACAATTGCACAAATTAGCGAAGTAAAAACGCTTGTTGGTTTAATTTGTACTGGTGACTCATTTATGTGTGACCCTGTTCGCATTGAAAAAGCACGCAATGACTTCCCTACAATGCTAGCAGTAGAAATGGAAGGTGCGTCAATTGCACAAACGTGTTTTGCACTTAACACACCATTTGTTGTTATCCGCTCAATGTCTGATATTGCTGGCAAAGAGTCACCGCAATCATTTGAAGAGTACTTAGAAACAGCCTCTATTAATTCATCAAAAATGGTTGTGGCATTACTAGAAAAGTTAACAGCGGTTACGCTGTAAATGCTCAATAATATTGTTCAAAATCATTTGGACTTTATTGTATTTATTTGTGCGCTCCTAGCTGAGCGCTTTTTACCTTTAGTTAGCTGGTATCACCCTAACCATATACTTTCTGCAATTTTTAACGCAATTGGCCAGCGTGTTTATAAAAAAACAGACAGCAAACAATATCATTATTTAGCCGCTTCATTAGCAAGCACACTTGTTCTAACTGTGATTATGATTATTGTCGTTTTGCTGCTGGAGTTTGCCTTTTACCCTGAACTACTATCCGGTCTTATTTTATACTTATGCCTAGAAAGCAGTAGCATAAATAAAAAAGCGATACGTATTGCGAAATTGACCAAAAAAAATCAAAAATCAACTGCTCGAGAATTATTAAAACCACTAGTAGCCCGTGAAGTTAAGGCACTTTCAAACCCAGGGATTATTAAAGCGGTTATGGAAAGTGTCATACTAAGAACGGCCCGTCATTATTTTGTGGTAATTTTCATTTTTTTACTAGTGGGCCCCATTGCTACTCTCGCCTACCGCTTGCTTACCTTAATCCAACAAGCATGGCGCACTGATATAGCTCCCGACAGCTCTTTTTTGAAGCCGCTTAAACTAATTCTTTTTATTATTGAATACATACCCATGCGGTTACTCGCGCTGACAATAGCTTCACTTAAAGCCAGTAAGAAAAGCATGCATTATATTAAGCATTATGGCCGCCATTTTTATCAAACCAATACAGGCTGGTTACTAAGTGTGTACTCAGCATCTTTAGGGGTGCAACTTGGTGGGCCTGCTATTTATATTAAGCAGCGTTTCAATAAAATGCGGGTCGGAGTAGAACGCTTGCCAACTGCTGATGATGTCCCAAAGCTACTCAACACCCTAAATCAAGCCCGTTTTTTTTGGCTACTAATTATTGTTAGCGTTGAAATTATTAGGGCTGTTCTAACTTTTTGATCAGTTATAAAAAAACCAGCCGAAGCTGGTTTTTATACTCTATGTAGCTTTAGGCTACAGTAATATTTGCAAACTTACGTTTACCTACTTGGTAAATAGCGGTTGTTCCTTTTGCTACTTCCAATTTGGTATCGGTAATTTTTTCTTCGCCGTTAAGCTTTACTGCGCCTTGTTTGATCATACGCATGGCCTCTGAAGTACTCGCCACTAAGCCAGCTTCTTTTAGCAAGTTAGCAATTAGAATAGTGTCTTCATCAATGTTAACTGTCAGCTCTGGAATTTCATCAGGTAGTGCTTTTTTCTGAAAACGCTGAATAAAGTCATCATGAGCAGCTTGCGCATCGGCTTCGCTATGGAAACGTGCAATTAACTCTTTCGCTAATTCAATCTTAATATCGCGCGGGTTAGTGCCTTGCTCTACACGCTGTTTTTGCGCTGCAATTTGCTCAATAGAAAGGCTACTTAGCAAGTCATAGTAACGCCACATTAGTACATCACTAATTGACATGATTTTACCAAACATGTCGCTAGGCGTATCAGTAATACCTATGTAGTTTCCTAGTGACTTTGACATTTTCTGAACGCCATCAGTCCCTTCAAGTAAAGGCATCATTAGTACGGTTTGAGGTTTTTGACCTTCATCTTTTTGCAGCTCACGACCCATTAATAGGTTAAAGCGTTGATCGGTGCCGCCTAGCTCAACATCAGACTCAAGTGCAACTGAATCCCAACCCTGTACTAGTGGATATAAAAACTCATGGATTGCGATAGATTGACCGCCAGCATAGCGCTTTTTAAAGTCATCACGCTCAAGCATGCGTGCCACAGTTTGGCGCGCTGCCAATTTTATCATTCCAGCCGCGCCCAACTTCTCCATCCACGTAGAGTTAAAAGCAACAGTTGTTTTAGCTGGGTCTAAAATTTTGAAAACCTGTTCTTTATAGGTTTCAGCATTAGCAAGCACATCATCACGAGTCAGTGGCTTACGGGTAACATTTTTGCCCGTTGGATCGCCTATCATACCGGTAAAGTCACCAATTAAGAAAATAACCTCATGACCTAAATCTTGAAAGGTTTTCATTTTATTAATTAGTACAGTGTGACCTAGGTGCAAATCTGGAGCCGTAGGATCGAAACCAGCTTTAATTTTTAGCTTTTTCCCCGACTTTAATTTTTCAACCAACTCATCTTCAATTAATATCTCTTCTGCACCGCGTTTTATCTCTGCTAGAGCGGTTTGTAAATCCACTGTGTGTTACTCCAAAAAATTCTGACAACGAAGGGGGTGTATATGCTCACGATTTATTGCTAGCGCGTTTTAACAAAACAAATAAAACTATTTAGCTAACATAACAAATTTCCACTTAATTAGAACAACTTTTTTAACTAATCGCTGCACCAACTAAAATGCAGGGCGTACGTTCTAAAATGGGATATAAAAGAGCGATTAATAATACACTAAAGGTGTTTATAAAAGCCAAAAAAACAGTTTGTAAATTAATCACTTCTCGCTATTAAATCGTTTTAAAAGCTAATTTAACATTACGATGAAAAAGCAAAGTATCCAAGGATATAAAATAGTGCTGTTATTCAACTTTAAACACAAACAGCCTGAATACCCTATGATTTTAGCTTAATTTAACGCGAGTTTAAATCTACAAAATACTAGTATTCATAGATTATTCGTTATATCCTGCAATATAATCTATTTATTATCTTGACAGCAGAAAAAGGCACGTTATGGTCCACGTGGTTAACACGCTCCCCAAAAAACACAAAATGCTTATTCTAGGTTTGGTTTCTGCTATTGTTGCCTTAGCCTTTTTACCTTCTGAAAAAGCCACTGCATCCAAAGACAATAGCGAGAACACGCTAGAAATTGGTAAGCGTTACGAATTACAAATAAAAGTAGGTGAAAACGAAAAACTCACCGACTTAAATTCAGAGCATGCAGCGCAAAAACTTCCAGAATATGATTTTGTCGATCACCTTGTTAAAAATGGTGACAATTTAGCGAACATTTTTAAGCGCGCTGGTTTTTCTGCGCAAACGCTTTACAAACTGGTTAACACAAATGCTGAAACACGCAAGCTTACCAAAATTCATCCAGGTGAAACACTAAGCTTTGCTACTGCAAAAGATGGTTCGTTGGCTCAGTTACGTTACGTTATATCTAAAACAGATACCTTATATGTCACCCTTAATGACGAAGGCCAATACGATACTTCAATTGACAGCAAAGAAATAGAAACACTGAGCAAAACCGCCGGTGGGGAAATTTCTAGCAGTTTTTGGACGTCAGCGATCGCTGCAGGTTTAAGTGAACGCCAAATCATGAACTTTGCCGATATATTTGGTTGGGACGTGGATTTTGCAAATGACATCCGTAAAGGTGATGAATTTGGCTTAATATATGAATCTCATTTTGTTGACGGTGAATTTATTGGCACCGGTAAAATTATTGCCGCAGAATTTATAAACCAAGGCGAACGTTACACAGCAATTCGACACACAGACGGTAATTTTTATACCCCTGAAGGGCGTAGTATGAAAAAAGCCTTCTTACGTGCACCTGTTAACTTTAAATATATTAGCTCAAGCTTTAATCCTCGCCGCTTACACCCTGTTACAGGACAAGTAAAAGCACACCGAGGTATTGACTACGCTGCGCGTACAGGCACGCCTGTTGTATCATCAGGTAATGGTAAAGTTATCAAAGCGGGCTACAGTAAATATAACGGTAATTACGTATTTATAAGCCACGGTACACAATACGTTACTAAGTACTTGCACCTTAACAAACGCCTAGTTAGAACAGGGCAAAAAATCAAACAAGGTGAGAAAATTGGTACTGTAGGCTCAACAGGTCGAGTAACTGGGGCACATTTACATTATGAGTTTTTAGTTAACGGTGTTCATCGTAATCCCAAAACTGTGAAACTACCTAAATCTGAGCCATTACCACGCTCAGAGCTTGCTAAGTTTAAGCCTATTGCTGATAACTTTATTGCGCAACTTGAGCGTAACAGAGAACTTCAGTTGGCACTTAAATAAAGAGTTTAATAATTAAATAAAAAAGCCTTTGCAGGGATAACCCGCAAAGGCTTTTTTGTATGTGATGATTATACCAACCAGCATAGATATTTGAATAGTTTCACGAATTACCCCTTATATCTAAGCCGCTTGGTGCTAAATTTCAGAGTTAATTTACGAGTACATAAATAAGCTGCACAACCAAAGAGATCATCACCAGTGGCCAAATATACTTACTGTATTTAGTGGCGCTCTCAAGCCCTATTTTACTTTGGTATTTTTCCAGTAACGGAATAATGATCACCAAAGCAATGACCAAGCTAATTAAAATAACAAATATGTTCATATCATCACCCTACACCAGGTTATGGTAAAGCGCAGCCTTTCGCGCTGATATATAGCTCATACCAATGCTCACGACTTAAGTTAAAATTAACCGCATCACAGGATGCTTTTATACGCTCTATATTAGTAGTGCCAATAATTGGTTGAATTGATGCTGGGTGGCGCAACAACCATGCTAATACGATAGCTTCTGCTGTTGTACCATAAAGTATGGCAAGCTTACTGACTAAAATACTGGTATTAATATCTGCAGGCGAGGCCTTTGATAAATCACCACCAGAGTATAAGCCTTGGCATAAACTGCCCCAACTTTGAATCTGAATTTCATGCTCACGGCAATATTCAATATTGCCTGGGGTAAAGTTAATATCCTTGCCATCGGCATTACCCACATAAACGCCT
Organism: Pseudoalteromonas sp. P1-16-1b; assembly: GCF_001401785.1. Classification (GTDB taxonomy): domain Bacteria; phylum Pseudomonadota; class Gammaproteobacteria; order Enterobacterales; family Alteromonadaceae; genus Pseudoalteromonas; species Pseudoalteromonas undina. Next base: position 19,223 of record NZ_LKGQ01000033.1, read on the forward strand.
TCATCAACCCATTGATGTTTTTGTAAACTCGCTTCGATTTGATTTGCCACAATCGGCATATCTAAAGCGCGTTGCAAAAACCGTATTTGATATTGCGACATATTAGACACCGCAAAATGACGCACTTTGCCACTTTCTTTTAAACAACTAAATACTTGTGCAACTTCCTCTACTTCCATTAAAGGATCTGGGCGATGCAGCATAAGTATATCTAAATATTCGGTATTTAATCGCTTTAATGAGCCCTCTACTGAGCGCTCAATCCAATCAGCTGAAAAGTCATAACGTTGTGGGTTTTTATCATCAGCAAAGCGAATACCACACTTAGACTGAATATACATTTTCTCTCTAAGTTCAGGTCGCTCAGCCAGAGCTTGACCAAAAACATGTTCGGCTTTGCCTAAGGTATAAATATCAGCATGATCGAAAAAATTAATTCCGCCTTCAATGGCGGCATCTATGCATGAATGAGTTTGTTGTAAATGCGCACTGGTAATCGCATCTTTATTCCATGCGCCTCCCAAACCCATACAGCCGAAAACAAGTTTGCTTACATTCGGGAGATATTTTGCCAATGGAGTATGATGCATACCAGTAACCTTTAAGAATTTATATGAAGAATAGCTACTTTAAACAAAAAACCCTATACAAGAAACCGCTTAAGTCAAAACAGTGAATATTATGCAAAAAAAAGCGCAGTAAACTGCGCTAATAGGTTGAGTCTAAATTATATTTAACCCACAAGAGCGAGTAAAATACCTGCCGCAACAGCACTACCAAGCACCCCTGCAACATTAGGCCCCATGGCATGCATTAATAAGAAGTTATGCGGGTTATTTTCAAGCCCAACCTTATTAACAACACGTGCTGCCATAGGCACAGCGGATACACCCGCAGCACCAATTAATGGGTTTATGGGGGTTTTTGATATCTTATTTAAGCCTTTAGCCATAAATACACCTGAGGCTGTACCAATAGCAAACGCCAGTGCACCCAGTACCAAAATACCAATAGTTTCTACTGTTAAGAACTGCTCGGCAGCAAGTTTAGAGCCCACTGCAAGTCCTAGAAATATAGTGGTGATATTAATGATTTCGTTTTGCGCACTGTTGCTGAGCCTATCAACTACACCCGACTCACGCATTAAGTTACCTAAACAGAACATACCAACCAGCGGAATTGCCGCAGGTAAGAATATAGCAGTTAAGGTAAGCACCATCAGTGGGAAAATAATTTTTTCCTTTTTAGATACTTTACGCAGTTCTGGCATTTGAATTTTACGTTCTTCAGGCGTTGTAAACGCACGCATAATAGGTGGCTGAATAATAGGAACCAACGCCATGTACGAGTACGCAGCCACCGCTATAGCGCCCAGTAAATCTGGGGCCAGCTTTGACGCTAAAAAGATAGCGGTTGGCCCATCTGCACCACCAATAATCGCAATTGCAGAAGCATCTTGTAAGCTAAATTCAAATCCCGGAATAAAGTTAAGTAAAATAGCGCCAAATAACGTCGCAAAAATACCAAACTGCGCTGCCGCACCTAATAGCAACATACGCGGGTTGGCAATCAGGGCACTAAAATCAGTTAAGGCCCCCACTCCCATAAATATTAATAGCGGAAAAATACCGGTATCAATACCAACATAATAAACATAGTAAAGTAAGCCACCTGGATATGATAAACCAGCTACTGGAATATTAGTTAAAATAGCTCCGAAACCAATGGGCAGTAGCAATAACGGCTCAAAGTTTTTGGCAATTGCTAAAAATAATAGCAAACAACCAACGGCAATCATGATCAGCCCAGGAAATGTAAAGTTAGCAATGCCTGTGGCATGCCAGAGGTTTAAAATACCATCCATCCTCTATTTACTCCTTAAGCTAGTGCAATCATTGCATCGCCGGTTGACACTGAATCGCCCTCAGAAACAAGCACCTCAGCAATCGTACCGGTATGCATGGCGCGTACTTCGGTTTCCATTTTCATGGCTTCCATAATAATTACCACATCACCTTCATTGACTACCTGACCGGGTTTTACTTTAATTTTAAAAATATTACCGGCCAGTGGTGCATTTAGAGTTTCACCCGAGGCAACCGATGCTGACTGTGGAATATGCTCTGAGTCTTTTAACGTCACCTCTTTAAGCTCACCACCTTGAGCAACCACGACATCGTATACTTTACCGTCTACTTTAACGCTGTATTGTTCTGCCTTAACGCTTTTATTGTTTGCCGCTGATTTTTCAGGTGCTTTATTGGCGTTATCATCAGCGCTAGGAACAGGCTCAAATGCATCAGGATTGTTACGGTTTTTAATAAATTTCAAACCAATCTGTGGAAATAATGCATAGGTAAGCACATCATCAATTTGCTCATCGGCTAAAGTTAGCCCTTGCTCCTGCGCAAGCTTGCTTAACTCAGCTTCTAAAGTTTCAAGTTCAGGTTTAATAATATCTGCAGGGCGACAGGTAATTGCTTCACTGCCATCAAGTACGCGCTCTTGAAGCTCTTTATTCATTGGTGCAGGTGTTGAACCATACTCACCTTTTAATACGCCAGCAGTTTCTTTGGTAATGGTTTTATAACGCTCACCAGTGAGTACATTTAATACCGCTTGAGTACCAACAATTTGTGAGGTAGGTGTAACGAGTGGAATAAAGCCTAAATCTTCACGTACTCGTGGAATTTCAAGTAGCACTTCGTTTAGTTTATCAGCAGCACCTTGCTCTTTAAGCTGGTTTTCCATGTTAGTTAACATACCACCTGGCACTTGGGCTAATAAAATTCGGCCATCAACACCTTTTAAGCTGCCTTCGAACGCAGCGTACTTTTTACGTACGTCTCTAAAGTAAGCGGCAATTTCTTCTAGATGGTTTAAATCAAGCTCGGTATCACGCTCGGTCCCTTCAACGATTGCAGCAATTGTTTCAGTTGCTGAATGGCCATAAGTCATGCTCATAGACGATACAGCAGTGTCGAGCATATCAATGCCGGCATCAATCGCTTTTTGATAAGTAGCGGTGCTTAAACCCGTTGTTGCATGGCATTGCATAGCAATAGGTATGGAAACCGTTTCTTTTAACGCTTTAATGAGTTCTTCTGCATCGTAAGGCTTAAGCAATCCCGCCATATCTTTAATACAAATAGAATGACAACCTAATTCTTCTAGCTGCTTAGCAAGTGTTAACCACATATCTAATGTATGTACAGGGCTTACTGTGTAAGAAATTGTACCTTGCGCATGTGCCCCTACTTTAACCGCCGCTTTTATGGCTGTTTCCAAATTACGTACATCATTCATGGCATCAAAAATACGAAATACGTCTACGCCATTTTTGTGGGCGCGCTCAACAAACTTCTCAACCACATCATCAGCATAATGGCGATATCCCAATAAGTTCTGACCACGAAGTAGCATTTGCTGTGGTGTATTTGGCATCGCTTTTTTAAGCGCGCGAATACGCTCCCATGGATCTTCACCTAAATAACGAATACATGAATCAAAGGTAGCTCCACCCCAAGATTCTATAGACCAATATCCTGCGTCATCAATTTTTTTTGCAATAGGTAACATGTCGTCTAATCGCATGCGGGTAGCTAAGAGCGACTGATGTGCGTCACGAAGTACGAGTTCTGTTATTTTTAATTTAGCCATTGGTATGCTCCTCTAATTATTATTTGTTTTGTACTGAGCAATGGCAGCACTAATTGCAGCGATGTGCTCATTTGGCACACCTTGAGATTTAAAAGATGGTGTTCTCTGTGATGTTTCTAGTTCTGGCTGAGAAAACTTGCTAGCCAGCTTAGACATGAGTGTCACTGCACCAATCAATAAAGAAAGAAATACAAACACACCCACCATGCCTGTTAGCATTAAATTGCCTGCAGTTGTGAGTAAAGCCCCTATATCCATAATTCTCCCCTGTTTAAAACCAAATACATAAAAAATCAGTTTATTTAAATAACTATTCACCAATAGTAACAAAAACTATTCTTTTGTCTACACGTTGTAAATTGGTAAAACCAATTAATCTAAAAGTAACATATCACCAATAAGGTTAACACCACCTAAAATAGCTTATTTAACCCAGATATATAGATGCTAAAAATGTTCGTTATAAACAAAGAATATATAAAAACACTAATACTTTGTAAAAACACATATAAAACAAACCTATTGTGCTAACCCACTAATAACCTTCAAAACAAATGTTAATTGGTCTTACCAAAATAAAAACAGCAACAACTATTTATTATCTCATCAGAGACAACCGTGAATAAGTTACCGATAAGATCGTAAAAATTACCAACTCAATATAAAGCCAATCGCGAAAAATTAAAACAAACCATTGATTTAAAACAAAATAAAATACTGGCACATTACTCGCTTATATAAAAACAACACTTTAACACTTAGATAAATCAAGGAGATGACAATGTTACGCTGGACAATTACATTTTTGGTGATCGCACTAATCGCAGCCGTTTTAGGATTTGGTGGTATTGCAGGAGCCGCAGCAGGAATTGCTAAGATCATATTTTTTATCTTTTTAGTTTTACTGGTTATTTCACTTGTCTCTGGCGCTTTACGTGGTAAAAGCCCCAGGTAGATAAGAAACAACGAACTCTCTTTTTAAATTTATATACAAGGAATTACATTATGAAATCATCAACACTTAAAGCAGCAGCTATTGGTCTATTCGCAAGTGCATTTATTATGGGTTGTGAAGACAATCATGCAGAAGAAGCCGGTGAGCGTATTGACGAAGCCGTGACAGATGTTCAAAACAAGGTAGAAGATACCTGTGAAGAAGTAAAAGAAGGCGTTAATGCCGAAGAGACAAATTGCTAATATTATTTATTTAGCTAAGAAACGACCTACGGGTCGTTTTTTTATGCCTAAAATATAAATAGTTTCTAGTCATTTCCCCTTTTAAGCTTCGCATTAAGCTAAAATAATAAAAAATAGCTTTTAAGTGCAAACACATGGTCTTTACAACAACTTATAAACTCGATAAACCTTATTTTTATGAATGCTTCGACCAATCGCTGCCTTATAGTAAGCGTGCACAACCTAAATACTTTTTATTGGCGCTACTTGTGGTTTTAGGATTATTTGGCATTTATGGTTTAGGCGATCATTACCTTGGTACATTCTTGCTTATGTTAGCTTTACTTGAGTGCATTGCTTTTTATTATCGCCGCCCTTGGTGGGTAACAAGGCAAATGCTTAGCAGAGCGTCAGGCTCTGAAGTAACCCTTACCTTCGACGAGGACGGAATAAAATCAACCAATCATTACAAGAATTACCAGTTAGCTTGGCACGACATTAATGAAGTAATTACTACAGATTGCGGCCTATTGTTAAAAAGTAAAAGCGGTATGCAATACATTTCTAAGGCAATACTCGACGAAGAAACGATTGATTTTATACACAAAAAAGCCACTCAATGAGTGGCTTTTACAAATGTCATAGTTATTAACTAGCACATTTTATACTATGTTGATTAAGCATTGCCCGGATTAGGGTTAGACTTTTCAGCTTGTATGCGCATGTAAATTTCTTCACGATGAACTGATACGTCTTTAGGTGCGTTAACACCGATACGAACTTGATTTCCTTTAACACCCAGAACAGTAACGGTTACTTCGTCACCAATCATCAGGGTCTCGCCTACTCTACGAGTTAGTATTAGCATTCTCTTGCTCCCATGTTCCAATAAAATTATAAGATTCCGCACACACATTTTAATTAAAATTAGACTAAAAAGTAAGTAAAAACTCTCAATCTATTCATTTTCTGTTAAAAATGTCTTATGTAATGCACGAACAGCCAGCTCGAGGTATTTTTCATCTATTAAAACTGAAATCTTTATCTCTGAGGTTGAAACAAACATCACATCAATATTCTCTTGTGCTAACGAATCAAAAAATAAACTCGCTACCCCAGAATGAGATTTCATCCCCATACCTACAGCTGACACTTTCGCCACATTAGTTAATCCGTCAATTGCCTGTGCGTCAAATTGCTGTTGCTCAGCCGTTAACAAATCAAGTGCGTTTAAATAATCATTTAAATGCACAGTAAAAGCATAGTCGACTTTTTCAACTTTATGATTAATTTGATTAATCATATCTATTTCGATGCCATTATCTGCAAAAAGTTTCAAAATTTTTGCAAGCGCTTTAGTGCCTTGCGGTACTCCATGTACCTTAATCAAACACTCGTCTCGATTAAATGCAATACCCGACACAACGTTACTCGCCACATCGCTCTCCTCAAAACTAATTAATGTACCTTCATCAGGTTTAAAGCTAGATAACACTCTTAATGGTACATTGTGCTTACCAGCCGACTCTACAGAGCGAATATGTAGCACTTTAGCACCTAAACTAGCCAGCTCAAGCATTTCGGCAAAGGTTACATGGCTTAAACGTCGTGCATTAGGTTCAATACGAGGATCTGTTGTATATACGCCATCAACATCAGTATAGATCTGACATTCATCCGCTTTTATTGCACCCGCTATTTCAACCGCAGAGGTATCGGTGCCACCACGCCCAAGCGTAGTCACGTTGCCCTCAATATCGCGTCCTTGAAAGCCGGCAATAATAGCAATACGGTTATGTTCAAGTTCATGTTTTAAACGCGTTGCAGCCACGTCTTCTACACGGGCTTTACCGAACATGTTATCGGTTAATATATTCACCTGATCGGCTAACAAGCTTACCGCAGAATGGCCGCGTTTAATAATCGCCATCGCTAATAAAGCTATAGAGACTTGTTCACCGGTACTGAGTAATACATCGAGTTCACGACTACTCGGGCGAGAGTCGATTTGTTTGGCAAGATTAATTAAGCGATTGGTTTCTCCCGACATTGCCGAAAGCACCACCACCACTTGGTGGCCTTGTTGCTTAGTTTTAACAACAAGGTCGGCGACCGCTTCAATACGCTCTATTGAGCCTACCGAAGTGCCGCCAAATTTTTGAACTATAAGTGCCACTTAAGCTTAAGTACGCTCAGTTAACCAAGCTGTTACGCTATCAAGTGCTGCAGTTAAGTTTTGTGGCTCAGAACCACCCGCTTGCGCCATATCTGGACGACCGCCGCCTTTACCACCTACTTGGCCTGCCATGTGGTTAACTAACTCACCCGCTTTTACTTTACCGGTTAAGTCTTTAGTTACACCCGCAATTAGGCTTACTTTATCACCGCTGGCAACACCTAAAGCAATAACGCCTGAGCCAATCTTATTTTTAAGATCATCAACCATGCCACGAAGCGCTTTTGATTCAGTTCCTTCAACGTTGGCAACTAACAATTTAACTCCATTAATTTCAACCACTGAATCAAGTAACGATGCACCTGCCGCACTGGCTAGTTTATCGTTAAGTTGGGCAACTTGCTTTTCAAGTCCTTTCGACTTTTCAAGTAATGCAGTTACTTTTTCAAGTACTGACGCACTGTCACCTTTTACAAGCGCTGCAACATCTGCTAATTGCTGTTCTTGTTCATTAACATAAGCGATTGCTTCTGCACCGGTTACCGCCTCAATACGACGAACACCGGCAGCAATACCGCTTTCAGATACAATTTTGAATAAACCAATGTCACCTGCACGCTCTACGTGTGTACCACCACAAAGCTCAATTGAGTAATCACCTATGGTTACTACACGTACTTCGTCATCGTACTTTTCGCCAAACAATGCCATAGCACCTTTTGCTTTAGCATCATCAATTGCCATTAGCTCAGTATTAAGTGCAAAGTTACGACGAATTTCGTCATTTACTACACGTTCAATTTCGCGCAGTTCTTGTTTGGTCACCGCTTCAAAATGTGAGAAGTCAAAACGCAGACGATCTGGCTGCACAAGTGAGCCTTTTTGCGATACGTGCTCACCTAAAAGCTGACGCAATGCTTCATGTAAAATGTGCGTAGCTGTGTGATTTTTCTTAATGCTTTCACGACGCGCATCGTCAATTGTCGCATCCACTTTATCGTTAACGCCAATACGCCCTTGTACTGTTCCATGATGAGCAAAAGCATTACCCAATTTAGTGGTATTCGTTACATTAAACTCACCACCGGCAACAGTAATTGTTCCGCTATCACCAATTTGGCCGCCTGATTCAGCGTAAAACGGAGTACGGTCTAAAACAATAATACCTTTCTGACCATCTTCTAATAACGATACAGATTCGCCACCGGCAAAAATCTCAATCACAGTGCCACGGTAATGATTGCTATCGTAGCCTTTAAAATCAGTGTGCTTATCTGATTTTAATTGCTCATTATAATCTGCACCAAATTTGCCCGCTTGCTGTGCTGTTTTACGTTGCACTGCCATACATGCTTCAAAACCTTGATGATCAATGGTCATTTGGCGTTCACGCGCTACATCAGCTGTTAAATCGGCAGGGAAACCATAGGTATCGTAAAGCTTAAATACTAAGTCACCTGGGATCACATCCCCGGTTAAATCACTTAGGCTTTCTTCTAAAATAGCTAAACCACGCTCAAGCGTTTTACCAAACTGCTCTTCTTCAATACGTAGTACTTTTTCAATAATTTCTTGTTGCTTAGCAAGCTCTGGGTACGCTTGACCCATTTGCTCAATAAGTGCAGCAACCAATTTATAGAAAAACGCGCCTTTAGCACCTAACTTATTACCGTGACGTACTGCACGACGAATAATACGACGCAATACATAACCACGGCCTTCATTTGATGGCATAACCCCATCTGAAATTAAAAACGCACACGAACGAATATGATCCGCCACCACGCGAAGCGACTTATCATCCATATCTTGTGCATTAGTAACGCTTGCAGCGGCGGCAATTAAGCCTTGGAATAAATCGATTTCGTAGTTTGAATGCACACCTTGTAAAATAGCTGAAATACGCTCAAGGCCCATACCAGTATCAACAGATTGCTTAGGAAGTGGCTCCATAGTCCCGTCGCTTTGACGGTTGTATTGCATAAATACTAAGTTCCAAATTTCAATGAAACGGTCGCCATCTTCTTCAGGAGTGCCCGGAGGACCACCCCAAATGTGCTCACCGTGATCATAAAATATTTCAGAACATGGACCACAAGGGCCAGTGTCACCCATAGACCAAAAATTATCGCTCGTTGCAATACGAATAATACGATCTTCAGGTAAGCCTATATCGTTAGCCCAGTAGCCAAAGGCTTCTTCGTCATCATGGTAAATGGTCACTAACAGCTTTTCTTTTGGTAGTTTTACAACCTCAGTTAAAAACTCCCACGCAAATTTAATTGCATCTTGCTTAAAGTAATCACCAAAGCTGAAATTACCTAGCATTTCGAAAAAGGTATGGTGACGTGCTGTGTAACCAACATTTTCTAAATCGTTGTGTTTACCACCAGCACGCACACAACGCTGAGAGCTAGTTGCGCGTGTATAAGGGCGGCTTTCGGCGCCTAAAAATACATCTTTAAATTGCACCATACCGGCATTATTAAATAACAACGTGGCATCGTTACCCGGTATAAGCGAACTAGAAGGAACAACTTGGTGTTGTTTGCTGGCAAAAAAGTCTAAAAACTGTTGCCTAATCTGTGCGGTAGTCATGTGCTGCATGTGAAAGTCTCACCTGTATTTACTGTGCTTGCATTGCAAAATTTATTTGATCATAGCTAAAACCTCGATACATTAAGTAGCGCACGCGCTTAGCTTTTTCTTTGTACTCGAGGTCTGCCGGTGTCGTTGAATATTTTTTGTTGTACGCTTCCTGCGCGAGCTCAAACCAATCTATTTCCAGCTCATCAACCACTGTTTCAAGCAGTGCTCTATCAATCCCTTTACTCATGGCCTCACTTTGAATTCGCTTTAAGCCATGGCATTTAAATATGTGTTTTCTGACAAACCCTTCACAGTAACGCTGCTCGTTAATAAAATTGTGCTTTTCACACCAATCAAGCAGGTTTTCTATGAACTCGTCGGTTGCTTCTCTTTGCTGTAACTTTTGGGTTAACTCACGGCGCGAATACTCTTGCCGACCAAGCAACCAAAGCACATAGTTTTTTAACTTTTGTTTTAACGTATCATCCATTAAGCGTCAAAGCGTCCGCTTTGCTCGCTACTTAAAGGCTTAATGTTACTGTCATCACTTGGTGGCACAACGGGCATAAAAATAGCCTGATAAGATACAAAGAAACTAATGTAGCAAATTGGCATTAAAATCAACAGCGGTAGTAGCGATAAGAACATCGACAACACCATTAATAATGCGCAAATAATACCATAAACACTTAATGGTAAAATATTATAATAAAACACCATAAACGAACTTTTTAAGGCATTTAAAATACGTTGCTCTTTATTAAAATAAACCAGCGGTACTGCGTAGGCAAACGAAGTAAAGTAAATAGAGAGCGCAATTAAAAACAATGCCACGTTAGCAAGCGAAATACTCTCAAGCATTTGACTAACAGCGGTGTTTGGATCTAGGCCAGGCTGTGTCATAACCGCCATTGCATCAGCAAATAACCCATTGGCGAGCAAGGCAATTAAAATACCGGCACCCATTTGATAAAGCGCTAAGCGAAATAAGCCTAACCGATTTCCTTTGGCTGAAAAGGGCTTCAAAATATCGGCTAACATAATTTTTCCGCCCTGCTGCTTGGTAAGCACGGCTTGATAAAAACCAGCGGTTAAAAATGGTGTAGCCAATGCTGCAGCTATTTGTAATACCGGCAAAAATAACGACAACAAGCCAACAATGCCAATAAACAAATGCATAAAAATAAAAGTTAATGGCTGAGTTTTAAAAATTAGCCAACCCGCTTTAAACCATTTTAATGCCGCATCAGCTTTAAAAATTCGTAATTGTGTAGACATACTTGCTCTTAATTAAAACAAAACACGCCGAGTATAACTCGGCGCTGGTTGGTATTACATAGGTGGCGGCGATAAATGCCGTTAATATTAGGGTCTGTTGCCCTTTACGGATTAAAATTTGTTCAAACTAGGGGCGATTTAATCGCGGCGCGAGGTTTGTAACCTAGTGGGCTAAGTAAAAACCGAGCAACAAAGAGTAAATCGCCCCTAGGCAGAACCCTTCGGG
>NZ_LKGQ01000034.1:0-29220 GCF_001401785.1 Pseudoalteromonas sp. P1-16-1b
TTTTAGTGTCCCCATCGTCTAGAGGCCTAGGACACCGCCCTTTCACGGCGGTAACAGGGGTTCGAATCCCCTTGGGGACGCCACTTACTTTTTCTAAAGTAGGTATGTGTTATTAAGATAAAAAACTTTCTGTTCAAGCACTTCTTACGTTCGTCTATAAAATACCTCTCTAAATTAAATATTTAGGTTTATCAAAGCCTAGAGTCACGATATTCACTCAAGTATTGTTCAACCTCAAAAGACTTAATTAAAAGTATCTGTGTTTTTTATTCAGGGCTTATAAATATTCTACTTGTTAATCTACATAAAACTTCCAAAAAATGAGGAGGATTTATGGCAAGTGGATGGGCGCGAGATGGCGCAATTCAAGATCAAATAGATGCAAGTGTTAATGATGCAGTGCAATACGCAAGAAGTAACCTAATCTCAGGAGCGAGCGCTGAGCTTTGTGATGAGTGTGACGAGAGAATACCACAGGCAAGAAGGTTAGCATTACCAGGCGTGCGCTACTGTATTTCATGCCAAGCGGAATTAGAAGGGCTACCAAGTAATGCTAACGCGTTTAATCGCCGTGGCAGTAAAGATAGTCAATTACGATAAAGGTGCTCAAGGCACCTTTTTTTATGGGTAAAATACTACCCGTGATTATTTATGATTTTTTCTGAATAAGTTCAATTGAGTAGCCATCTGGATCTTTTACAAACGCAATTTCTGTTGTACCACCCTTTACTGGTCCTGGTTCACGGCTAACGTTACCACCAGCGCCCTTAATATCTTCACAGGCTTTATAAATATCATCAAACTCAATGGCGATATGACCATAGGCATTACCTAAATCGTAGCTGTCGGTATCCCAGTTATAGGTTAGTTCAAGTACTGTCGTGTCAGTTTCATCACCGTATCCTACAAAGGCGAGGGTGTAGCGGTACTCTTCGTTATCAGCACGGCGTAACTCTTTCATACCGAGCACTTGAGTATAAAACGCAATTGATTTATCTAGATCAGCAACCCGTAACATGGTGTGTAGTAAACGCATTTAAACCCTCTTAAAATTCACATAAATTTTGATAACGCAGCCATTTTATAACGACTACCGCTGCGCTGTTAAAATATCAATAATCCGATTATAAATTATTTCTGTGAGCATCACAGTATCATCGCCATTAGTATTTATAAACTGTACAACGACCGTATCGATATCCTTATAATAACGAGCAATGCTTGAATACCCTAATACCCAACCCGTGTGTTCATACTTATAAAGCGATGTATACAAAGCTTGCTCTTGTTCGTCGAAAAAAGCGCCTTTGTTTAAAGCAATAAGAAAGTCGCCTATATCTTGTGCGGTAGCCACATAGCCTTGATCGAGTGCTTTAAAATCATTCTCATAACCTACGTAGTAACCACTCATCAAATCTACTAAATTTATTTCATGCACTGATGAAAACGTGTTCGTTAGGCCCAGTGGCGTTAAAATTTCATCTTTAATATATTGGTTGTGATCATAACCCAGTACGTTAGACATAATTTTTCTCAGCAACAAATAATTAGTATTAGAATAGCCATAATCAGCATCAGGGCTAAAGTCCGCGGGTTCATCGAGCACTAATGCAAGTGGATCAGGGTAGGTGATTGACCAATCAAAATTATCGGTGTCTGTGTAATTGGGTATGCCACTTTTGTGTTTTACCATCATTCGCAATGTAATTTTATCTGCGTTTTCAATGCGCCCAATTAATGATGGAAGATAATCAGCCAGTGTTTTATCTATTTCAATACGTCCAATGGCTGCAAGCTTAGTTAAAGCTGCTGCATCATATAACTTTCGAATGCTGCCAATTTTAAAAAGTGCATTAGGGTATGCGGGTATTTTTTGCTCTCGATCATGCCAACCATTTGCAAAATATTCAGGTTGCTGTCCTTGTTTATGAATATAAACAATAATGCCATCAATTCCTTGTTCAATAGCCTCTTGTGTTTGTGCTTGAACGTTAGCGGGCAGTGGGTGAAAGTAATATAAAGCAAACTGCCAAGGGGCAAAAATGTATATGCTAGTAAGAGTAACAATGAGAGCTGCAACGCGCAGAAGCGTGAGCGCCTTTTTGTTCTTCAACTGTATCATTGCATTCTGGTCTCATTTATTTTTGGAGTGTGAGGATCAGCTCTTTATTCTACTAAACAGCAATATCATGTGATATTGCTGTTTAGTTATAAGGAGTTCAACTCTATTAAAATATACTTTTTACTTATTAGCTTTGCCCTTAAGAACATAGATTTCGCCATCAAAACTGCCTTGAATTGTTAATCCTTGTCCTGCAAGCTCCTTAAGATAGTCTACATGCTCTTGTGTAATATGTTGCCCCGGAACCAAAAGCGGAATGCCTGGCGGGTAGGGCGTAACTAAACCGGCGCAAATGCGGTTGTTACTTTTGCTAATAGGTACCGATTCGCGCTCGCCATAAAAAGCTTCGCTTGGAATACAGGCTAAGTCTATAGCTGGTAGGTTTTCCGGTAAGCGAGAACGTCGCGTCGATGTGGCTAGTTTTACCTTGCCACTATCGAGTTTTTTCAACGCATTGTATAAACGAATGATCTTCGAACGCGTGCCGCCAAGAGTCAGTAACACCAAAATGGTACTGTGGGTGTATTTTTCTATTTCTAGGCCAATTTCATCGAGAAGATATTTATGAATATCTTTTAATGAATAGGGTAATTCGCTAATGTCGATGAGAATTTTTAGCGGATCGTGACCCATGTTATCACCACTAAAGTGTGGAAATATTTCCATAAAATCTTGTTTACCAAGCACTTTAATTTGTTTGAGTGAAGCCATCTGTTGTTTAAATTCTTCCACATGGTTCAACAAAGCATTGAGTAACTTATAGCCTTCCATCTCCAATTGCTTTTGGCACACATCAAGCGACGCGATAAGCTGATATTTCGGCGATGTACTGGCATAAATACTGTAAATCTCGCGAAAGAAATCAGCATCAAAATCAGGATCGTTAACATGAATATAAGACGCCTGAGAAAACGCCGATACCACTTTATGCGCTGAATGAGTAACATAATCAGCGCCAGCATGAATGGCGGAATAGTAACGTAAGCTTGGATGAAACAGCGAGTAAGCAAACCACGCTTCGTCGATAAACACCTTAATACCATGCTGATGAGCAAATTCTACTACCTGTTTGAGGTCGCTCAGTAGGCCATCGTAAGTACAACCGGTGAGAACCAGTAATTTTGCATCGGTATTTTGTTCTATTGCTTGTTTTATATCAGCCAATGACGGTGGCGCAAAAATCCCATATTTAGGATTTAAAATACTCGACAAATAAATGGGTAAACTGGCTGATTGCAAAATGCCGTAGTGCACAGATTTATGGCAATTACGGTCAATAATCACTTTATCGCCCTTGCGAAGCAGTGTCTGCAAGATGATTTTATTTGAGGTAGATGACCCGTTGGTAACAAAATAGGTATGTTTCACTTCAAACGTTGCCGCAGCTGACTCTTGGGCACGGCCAATGGTATTGGTGCTATCTGATAATGAGCCTAACGAATCGACTGACACCGACAAGTCACCCACGAAAACATTACGGCCATAAAACTGATAAAAATCTTTAATATAAGGAGAATTTCTAAAGCTAGAACCGCCACTATGTCCTGGAGTGTGCCATGAATCATTCGACTCGCCAACATACCGGCGATACGCCGTCCAAAATGGGGTTTCTGAGCGATCATCGAAATCGTTTATCATATAACCTAAAATTGCTTCAGGGTCTGAGATTACTTCATCTTTGAAGAAGAAAGACTCAATCTCCTCCGACTCATTAACGATTTCTAGCCCTTTTGTATCATCACCAATAACATAAACGGGTAACTCAAGGCGGATCCTCTTTAGTTGCTCGATAAAGCGGCTATACATTTTCTCGCCTACTTTATTTTGCACATCCCAACTAAGTACAACAGCTTGAATATCGCCATCTTCTTCAACACACTCAAGCGCTTCTTTAAGTTCAAGACGTTCGATAATATCAATATGAATATCGCTTCGCTCAAAATTAGCAATTGTTTTTGACAAATTCGTTGAAAGCTCTTTTAAGATGCTGGGGTCTTGCTCAATTAACAATATACGAAGTAAGGGTAACATAGAGGGTCCGCACTATAATTTTATTTATGCTCAGTAGCATAACTAAAGGAATGATACTTGTGAAATTAATACTTTGAAAATGTGCCAATAACTGCTTTTAGTTCGGGTGCAGATATAAGCGTTTATTTAATTAATTTGCAGTATAAGAAAGTGCAAGGTGCCAAAGTTAGGCACCTGCATTAGGAAATTGTACGTGTTGATCGAAGAGCACTCGCCATATAGTTATTCAGTTTTACCTTTAAACTCACACAAGTCTTTAATAATACAGCTACCACACTTAGGTTTTCGGGTAACAAAGGTATAGCGACCATGTAAAATGAGCCAGTGGAGTACATCGACTTTGAACTCTTTGGGGATCACTTTTTCGAGTTTTTGCTCAACCGCAACCACGTCTTAATCCATGGCAAGTTTAGTACGGTTAGATACACGGAAAATATGCGTGTCGACATCGATTGTGGGTCAGCCAAAATATAATGAACGTAGAACGAAAATACTTTCTTTTGCAAGCTGCTTTGAGCGAGAAGCAGACGGTCAGGTAAACTCGTTTTTGGACAAAAACGTGTTAGAGCCGAAGAACCGCTCTGTGCTAGAGAAAGATGTTGGTAACGCCTTGCTAGCGCAATACAAAAGCTACCACAGCAGCTTGCCACTATGCCACTGCTAACGTGTCAGTGTCTTTATGCGGCTCCAATTCGATCTCGTAATCTTCTTGGTAATTATCGAGTGCCTTAACAACGCTTTGAACATCCACTTTAAAGAACTCTTTGCGATGATTTACTAGGTTGACTCTTTGTTTGCTGAATTCGTTATGTAGAAATTTCTCTAAACTGGGGGCATCTTCCGAATATATATATGCGTGGACATCAAACAGTTCTGGTACAGAAGCATCTCCGAGTTCTTTGACTCTCTCATCTGGATCTGCTCTTCGAGTCATGCCAATTTTTACCATCCCCTCCCCAAATGACACTCTATTAGAGATTATATAAACGTAACCAGCTCGTGTTTGTTGAGCGAGCGATTGTGCGCGAACCTCTCTTTTCTTCAACACTTCCAGTTCCAATTTGTGCAGCTCGTACAGTTCCTTTTGCTCATCAGAGCTGGACTCTAGTTTGCTCAACTCCTGCGCAACCAGCTTCTCCATAATCTCACGATCTTTCCTAGCTTTATTCGCAGCATCAATTATACGCTTTTCTTCTCGCTCTGCTTCTTTTGCTATACGTGCTTCCTCACGTTGTTCTTCTTTGATGTCAGCTTTGATCTGGTTCAATTCATATGTTAGTAGGAGCTCTTTATTCTTTAACCTGAAATAACTTTCAGACAATTGCGTCTTAACTATACGGCCTGAGTTGTTTATATCGTCGAATGTTTCACGGGCGCGTTGAGATAGCCTATTGATGTTGTTCCAATCAACCATTGAACATGCCGCTTTAAACTCATTATCTAAACAGCGGATCCGGAGTTTTATTTCACGATTGAATAGTTTTGTAGCGCCAGCTTTGCGACCATTAACTCTTACGTCTTTACTCATACTGCAGATACAAGCTGTTTTGTTTTTTACCATTTCCTTTAAGTCTTCTTTAACTTGAGCAAGTTTTGCTTCAATTTTTCTGACTTCTTTCGTTTCCGATATAAATGCGTAAGAAGTATCATCAGAGGTACCCACGCCAAGGTTGTACAATGAAAGCTTTTTTTTGTTGTCACGTAGTCTACTGAATGTTTTATTGTACTTTATCTGTAAGTCTGAATATTTCTCTTTAATTTGTTTTAGCTTGTCTTCTGCCCTCGATACAGGGAAGTACGCATCTCTAACTTTCTTACCATCTGCTTCGACCATTTCAAGCGCTGCGCATGATTTCCTCCACAAGAAAAATGCACCTAATGCACAAATGAATAATATAATTGTTATGAGCATGGTTATGTCCTTATATTGATGCCGGAATTGACCCAGTTAGGTTTTCGTGCGATTGCTTGTTCATTGCTTCACGAATCAAAATACTTTCTCTGTATTCCTTGGCTTCTACATCAAAGTACCAGTCGCTTGACACATTCAGTTCGTCCATTGCAGCTTTTACTTGCTGGGGGCTTACCTTGAAAAACTCCTTTCGATTGTTTTCCACATTCACTCGTTGTTCGTCAAACTTTCTATGAAGTTTCTTCTCTATTTCTGGAGCATTCTGCACAAATGCCATCGTGTGCACATCAAATTTAAACGGTACGCTTGCGTCACCGAGTTCATTAATGCGATCCATCGGTTCGAGTCTACGAGTCATTCCGATTTTAACAACACCCTCTCCAAAACTACCTAGGTTTGAAATGACATATATGTAGCCGACCTTTGTGATCTGTGCTTGCGAGGTTGCGCGTTGAAATTTATTTTCTAACTTGGCAATTTCAGATTTCATCTTTTGGATTCTTTCTTCCATGACTTTAGCGCTTGCCCCTTGCAGTTTTAAAGCTAAGGCTTGGGCTTTTTTCAGATCAGAGCTCCGGTAAGATATTTCGTCTTCAAGGTCATCGGCTTCATCTCCGGATTGATTATTTTGCTCACGGAGGATAGCTTGTTGTTTTTTCCTCTCCGCTTTCTGTCTTTCTCTGTATAAAAGTTCTCGATGCCAAGCGTTTAACTCATTGATTTTCAAATTAAAGAATTCTACTGAGATGGTTACATTAGCCGTCTCGCCCAGTTTACCAAGTTGTTCGTTTACACGATGTAGTTTATTAACCGCCGTATCATAAGTTGAATGGCGCATTGTTTTTCGTATGGCATCAAATTCTGCATTGAATGCTTTGAGCGAAAGATATCGGTAATCTTCGACCATTCGTGCACCAGTTTTTTCGCAGCCAAACCATTCCCATTTTGAGTATGCGTCTGTTGCCAGGCCTCTGCTTATGACACGATACTGATCCGCATAACATTTATTGATTTGAGCTTTAAGTTCCTCTCTGTCATCAAAGCTATAAACAGGTGGCAGTAACCCAACTTCGATATATTGTCTCTCTAGCTCAAGCTTCTCAGTGGATTCCTCGAGTGTTTTAAAATGTTCTTGACCAGAAGTGATTTTCCTTTTCACTTCTTCTAACTCACCTTCAAGTTTGGCAACCTGATTTTCAACAGATTCCTTTTCAAGGTTTTCCTTTTGACGTTGAATTTCAGCAATTTGTTCAATTCGTTTCGTGTGATTAGATTTCGCTTTGATGGCGAGAACAATTATGGCTCCGCAAAATAGCGCCCATAAGTAAACGTGTATGTCTATTCCCTCAATCATATTTCCCTTCATTTTATTATGCTTTTGGATTACCTTATCTTTTGTATGGAATATATTCAACACTACCTCCGACCAGTAACTTCCTTAATCGTACTTTTGTCGAAATCCAAACCATAATTACCATATCAACATGCTCAGCTTTTACATTTATTAACGTGTAGTGGTTTTCAATTATTGTCGGGCTGAACTAGTCGATGAAAATTACTTTCATGCTGTCCTTGAAGCCGTAAAGGGTATTGCAGAACGAATTCGCAATATGTCATCTTTAACAACAGATGGCGCAGATCTATTTAATACCGCACTTTCTGTTAAGCACCCAATCTTAAAGATAAACGCTCTGATAACAGATACAGAAATCAGTGAACAAAAAGGCTTTAGCAATATGATTGTAGGGTTGTTTGGCGCAGTTAGGAATCCTGTAGCTCATGCGCCAAAAACATCGTGGCCCATGAGTGAGCTAGATGCACTGGATATTTTGTCAACGGTATCATTTATTCACAGGAAGCTAGACAATGCCCATTAAAGCTAAAATTGTGTGTAACACCCGTGTTAACAAGGCTATCAAAAATCGTTCCGGCCAAAAAACGGCCTCCACTGGACGCGCTAACGCGTGTCTTTTATAGCGGCGTTACAAATGTCCGCTTGTGGCACAAAGCAGGCTTTAATTACTCTGTTTTCTCTTTAAACTCACACAAGTCTTCAATAATACAGCTGCCGCACTTAGGCTTACGCGCCACGCAAGTATAACGACCATGTAAAATGAGCCAGTGGTGTACATCGACTTTGAATTCTTTGGGGATCACTTTTTCGAGCTTTTGCTCAACCGCTACAACGTCTTTACCCATGGCAAGTTTAGTACGGTTAGAAACACGGAAAATATGCGTATCAACTGCAATTGTCGGCCAGCCAAAAGCAGTGTTCAGTACTACATTAGCAGTTTTACGACCAACGCCAGGCAGGGCTTCTAGGGCTTCACGATTCTCAGGCACTTCACCGTTATGCTGATCTACCAATATTTGGCACATTTTATATACATTGGCTGCTTTTGAATTAAATAAGCCGATGGTTTTTATGTAATCACGTAGTGTGTCGTGGCCAATATCTAAAATGGCTTGTGGTGTATTAGCAACCGGAAATAATTTACGAGTGGCTTTATTTACCCCAACATCGGTGGCTTGTGCTGAGAGCGTAACGGCAACTAACAACTCAAATGGGCTTGAATATTCAAGCTCCGTTTCAGGATGTGGATTGTCGTCGCGTAAGCGAGTAAGTATTTGGTGACGTTTTTCTTTATTCATATAACTTAAAACGCATTAGCTTTATTAGGTTAATGCGTTTTCCCCTTAAGTTAAGCTAGTTACACGCGCTCTAGGGCCTTTTTCAGCTTCTGGCGGTGCGACTTGTTTTGATTTTATTTGTGCATCAATTACATTTTTAGCGGCAATCAGCAGACCAAGCCCTAAGAATGCGCCCGGTGGTAAAATGGCCAGTAAAAACTGGCTATCAAAGCTAAACACCTCAATGCGCAATATAGCAGCCCAAGGCCCGAGTAATAAATCGGCACCATCAAATAATGTGCCTTGTCCAACCAGCTCTCGCATAGCGCCAAGTACAACCAGAACCAACATAAAGCCTAAGCCCATCATCAAGCCATCAAAGGCGGATAAGTGCACTGGATTTTTTGAGGCAAACGCTTCTGCACGGCCAATAATGGCGCAGTTGGTTACAATTAACGGAATGAAAATCCCTAAAGATTGGTAAAGGCCAAAAGTGTAAGCGTTCATTAACAGCTGCACAATTGTTACAAAACCGGCAATAATCATCACAAACACAGGTATTCTAATATCTTTAGGTACCCAGTTACGCACTATTGATACGGTAATATTAGAGCCCACTAATACCAATAAGGTTGCTAAGCCTAAACCTAGCGCATTAGTAATTGTAGAGGTAACAGCGAGTAAAGGGCATAAACCTAATAACTGTACCAAGGCGGGGTTATTTCCCCATAAGCCTTCTTTGTAAAGGGTTTTTAATTCGCTCATGGCGTTACCTCTGGGCATGCGTTTGCTGCTGTGAACAGAGCATCAAAGTTATCTTGTGCATAAAGTACCGCGTTTTTGACTGAGCCTACAACGGCACGAGGTGTAATTGTAGCGCCAGTAAACTGGTCAAACTGGCCGCCGTCTTTTTTAACAGCCCAACGATCGTCGCTTTCGCTTTGTACTGTTTTTGCATTAAATGTGGTGATCCAGTCTGATTTTTTTATTTCAACTTTATCACCTAAACCTGGTGTTTCTTCATGTTTGGTTACCCTTACACCCGCAATGGTACCATCGCGATATACTGCACTGAGTAAGTTTATATCACCACTGTAGCCGCTAGGGGTGACATGACGAATGACTAATGCCACAGGTTCGTTATCTTTTCGGGCACGATAAATAACTTGGTTATCGTATGGCCCTAGTAATGGATCAGATATAATTACACAATCTTGCGATAGCTCATTGCTGTATTTGGAATGCGGCAATACTTCTTGAAGCTGATTAGTTAACTGCAACTGCTCTTGCTCTGCAATTTTATCAGCGGTAAGTGTATTAATTGTGGCAACGAGTCCAGTTGTTAGTAACGCAAACCCACACAATATTGCGCCATTTTTTACCATTGAAGAAATAATCATTTTACTGCTCCATGGCCATAGGTTCTTGGTTGTGTATAGTAATCGATTAGCGGTACCGCTATGTTTATTAGCAACACCCCAAATGCAACTGCATCAGGAAAACCACCAAAGGTGCGAATTAAATACACAATTAAACCAATTGCTGCACCATAAATAAGGCGACCTCGATTGGTGGTTGCAGCTGATACAGGATCGGTGGCGATAAAAAAGGCCCCCAGCATAGTTGCACCACTAAACAAGTGAAACACCACACCAGGCTCTGTACCTGGCGAGGCAATATAAGCAATTGCTGCGCATAAGCTTAAGCTTGCAATAAAACTCACTGGTATATGCCAGTTAATTACTTTTGTTTTTAACAGGTAAAGGCCGCCGAGTAAGAAGGCTAAGTTAACCCATCCCCAACCTAGGCCAGTCCACTCATTAAATACGCTCTTTTGCATGCTCTCTGTCACTGTTAGTCCGTGAGCAATATCTGTTTTTAAGGTATCAAGTGGGGTAGCCATTGTGCTGCCGTCTATTCCTACTCGGAGCTGATCTAAGCTGTATCCTAACGTGGTAAAGTCGCTAAAGATTAAGCTTAACTGCTGGCTAAAAGTAATACCCGTATTAAGTAATTCTGTAACGGGTAACCAAGCAGTCATTTGCACAGGGAACGACACTAATAAAAGCACATAGGCTGCCATTGCAGGGTTAAATAAATTAAACCCTAAACCACCATATAGCTGTTTAACAATAACTATGGCAAACAAACACCCTATAACAATAATCCACCAAGGCGCTAAAGGCGGAATACTTATTGCCAATAACACACCGGTAAGCCATGCACTGCCATCGCTTAATGCAGGCCAAATAGGGCGCTTACGCATTAACATAACGGCTGCTTCAAACGCGCTTACACACACTAACGCCAATAATAATTGGATAAGGACACCGGTGCCAAAAAATACAACTTGCGCAATAACACCAGGAATACAAGCCGCAATTACAGTTAACATTAACCGTGTCACAGATTTGTGACTATGATTATGGGGTGAACTGGCCATGGTTAGTTTCATGACTGATCATTTCCTTCTTTTTGTTGCTTTTTAGCTTTAGCGCGAGCAATAGCGGCGGCTACGGCGGCTTTCTTTTTTTCTTGAGCTGTTTGTTGTGAACCTTCTGAAGGTTCATCGTTGCCTTGTGGCTCAGTGTTTTCACTTTGTTTTGCTAATTCATCAGCTTGCGCTGCTTTTTTGGCTTTAGCGCGGGCAATGGCTGCAGCGACGGCAGCTTTTTTATCATCGGCAGCAACTGGAGATTCACTTGCAGTGTCATCGCTTGCTGTTTGCTCATTAGCTTGCGCTGCCTTTTTAGCTTTAGCGCGGGCAATGGCGGCAGCAACGGCGGCTTTTTTATCATCTGCAGCAACTGGAGATTCACTTGCTATGTCATCGTTTGGTGTTTGCTCAGCAGCTTGCGCTGCCTTTTTAGCTTTAGCACGGGCGATGGCTGCAGCGACGGCAGCTTTTTTATCATCGGCAGCAACTGGAGATTCACTTGCAGTGTCATCACTTGCTGCCTGCTCATTTGCTTGTGCTGCTTTTTTGGCTTTAGCACGGGCAATAGCGGCAGCGACGGCGGCTTTTTTATCACCGGCAGCGACGGGTGATTCACTTGCAGTGTCATCGCTTGCTGTTTCCTCATTAGTTTGTGCTGCTTTTTTGGCTTTAGCACGGGCAATGGCTGCAGCGACGGCGGCTTTTTTATCATCTGCAGCAGCTGGAGATTCACTTGCAGTGTCATCGCTTGCTGTTTGCTCATTAGCTTGTGCTGCCTTTTTGGCTTTAGCGCGGGCAATAGCGGCTGCAACTGCTGACTTTTTGTCATCTACAGCTTCGTCATCACCATTATTTTGTGCTTTTTGCTCTTTATAAAGGCGAGCTTGCTCTTTACGTGCTGCGCGCTCTTTTGCAACTTCACTGTTATCTGGCTCAAGTTCGCCACCTTGTTTTTTAGCTTTAGCACGCGCAATTGCCGCTGCTACAGCTGATTTATTGTCACCATCGCTGGTTTTATCTTTAACGCGGGCAAGGGCATCGGCTACTTTTTGCTGCTCTTCGGTAGATTTAGCTGCAGGTTTACGTTTATGGCGATTTTTTCGCTCAGCTTGCTCTTGCTCTAAACGCGCTTTACGTGCATCAAATCGTTCTTTAGCGCGATCAGATTTTATCTTCTCGGCAATTTGCTCTTTAATCTCAACTTTTGCAACGCGGTAGTACTGAACGAGTGGTATTTCACTTGGGCAAACATAGGCACACGCGCCACATTCAATACAATCAAATAAGTTATGTTCTTGGAGTTTGTCGTATTCTTTTGATTTAGCAAACCACTGTAACTGCTGTGGTAACAATGAAGCAGGGCACGCATCTGCACAGGCACTACAGCGAATACAGGCTTTTTCTGGGCCAGGCTCTGCTAATTCTTTATGATCTGGAGCAAGTATGCAGTTTGTTGTTTTAACAACGCCAATACGAACCGTGGGTAAGGTAAAGCCCATCATAGGGCCGCCCATAACGACGCGCTGTTGCGGCACAGGTGAAAATCCCTGACAATCAAGTAAGTGTTTTATCTCAGTACCTAATAGCGCCCATACATTACCTGGATTATGTATAGTATTGCCGGTAACGGTAACAACACGTTCAATTAACGGTTTACCTTCGTATACGGCTTGCTGAATCGCAAATAAAGTACCTGTGTTATGTACTAAAATGCCGATATCAGCAGGGATACCGCCGTTTGGTACTTCACGGTTAGTGAGCAGTTTTATTAGCTGTTTTTCACCGCCAGAGGGATAAACAGTAGGCACGGTTTGTATTAAAATATGCTCGTTATGCTTCGCCGCTTCTGTCATGGCTGTGATAGCTTCGGGCTTATTATCTTCAATACCAATAATACACAGGGTAGGATTGAGCAGCTGTTGCATGAGCTCAATACCTTTGATTATTTCAGCGGCATGTTCGCGCATTAAAGTATCGTCAGCCGTGATGTAAGGTTCACACTCAACCGCGTTCACGATTAAAAACTCAATCGGCTGCTTAATATCTGCTTTAACGTAGGTTGGAAAACCTGCGCCTCCCATACCAGAAATACCCGCATTATGAATAACATCAACGAGTTCATCGTGTGATGCATTGGCTGGGTTTGCTAAAGGCGATATTTCACACCAGGTATCTTTGCCATCGGGTTCAATAATAATGCTTAATTCAGGCAAAGCAGAAGGGTGTGCTGATGGCATAGGCGTAATATCAATAATAGTGCCTGATGTAGGTGCATGCACAGGTACCGACCAGTTAGCAGAAGGCTTAGTTAATGGTTGACCTTTTAATACGTGCTGGCTTTTTTCTACAATTAACTTGCCGCTAGCGCCAATATGCTGCTTTAAAGGTAGAACGAGTTTTTCAGGCAAAGGAAGGCGCGCAATAGGCGCATTATTAGATAATGACTTTTGCTGCGGAGGATGTACGCCGCCAGGAAATGCCCAAACGGTGCCTTTTTTTATTTGTTCAAGTAACTTTTCCACTCAAACCTCTAATCTATTTGGGTAACAGGAATAGCGTCTAGTTGCCATTTCCAAGTTTGTTTTGTTGGTGCAACTGGTAGCATGTCAATACAATCGACCGGACAAGGTTCAACGCACAAGTCACAGCCTGTACATTCGTCAATTAGAACGGTGTGCATTTGTCGGGTTGCACCAACAATGGCATCAACAGGGCAGGCTTGAATACATTTGGTACAACCAATACATTCATCTTCGCGAATGTAGGCCACTGTTTTAACTGGCTCGGCTTGTTCGCCGCCGGCTAGAGGCTTAGCCTCAACACCCATCAAATCAGCCAACTTTTTAACTGTCGCATCACCACCGGGTGGGCACTTGTTTATCTCATCGCCATTGGCAATGGCTTCTGCATACGGGCGACAACCAGGATAACCACATTGACCACATTGTGTTTGTGGCAAAATGGTATCGATTTGCTCCACTACAGGATTACCTTCAACTCGAAAACGTACGGCTGCAAATCCTAAAATTAATCCGAAAATTAACGCCAGTAAACCCAGCGCTATTAAAGCGTACAACAAGGTCATATTAAAACTTCACTAATCCAGTAAAACCCATAAAGGCCATTGACATTAAACCTGCCGTTATCATTGCGATTGAAGCACCTTTAAATGGAGTGGGAACATCTGCTGCGGCTAGGCGTTCGCGTAATGCCGCAAATAAAACTAAAACTAATGAAAAACCCACTGCAGCACCAAACCCATAAACGGCAGATTGTAAAAAGGTGTGATCTTCTTTGATATTTAATAAAGCAACACCGAGTACTGCACAGTTAGTCGTTATTAAAGGTAAAAATATTCCCAATAAACGATATAGCGTTGGACTGGTTTTTCTAACAACCATTTCAGTAAATTGAACAACCACTGCAATAACTAAAATAAAGCTCATTGTTTTCAGGTAGGTGATATCTAGTGGTAATAAAATATACTCGTTTACTAAATAACTGGTCACAGAGGCAAGCGTTAGCACAAAGGTAGTTGCTAAAGACATACCTATGGCTGTATCAAGTTTTCCTGATACACCCATAAACGGGCAAAGGCCTAAAAATTGTACTAATACAAAGTTGTTAACTAACACTGTTCCAATTAATAACAAGACGTATTCTGTCATGTGTGCCTCACGCTAATAAAATCCCGTGTATTATCCTTTTTTCTACTGCGATTAACAACACGTTGAGTGATTATCAGTTAAATAAACAACGTTAAATAATGGGCTAATTGTAAAGGGTTAAATTTAAGGGAGTTTGCAATTAAAAAACTGTCAGCATTTTAACGGCTGAACAGTCATAAAAGCACACTTTAAAAAGTAAAAAAGAGCATAAATGCTCTTTTTTATTATTAAATAGGATAATTAGTTAGATGTCTTTAGGCTTTTCAATATAGTAACCTTGGACACCATCAAGGCATAGGGTTTCTACAATATGCTTTTCTTCTTGGCTTTCAACGCCCTCTGCAAAAACACTAACGCCAATTCTATGAGCAAGGTCGACCATTAAACGCATAAAGTATTGATTGTTTTTATCGTCCTCTAAACCTCGGGTATAGCTTGCATCCATTTTAATAAAATCTGGTTTTAAATCTCTGAAAAATTTAAATGAGGTGAGCCCGACACCAAAGCGTTCTACAGTTATTCTGGCACCAACGCGATGCACCATATCAATAAAGCGTTTGCTTGCTTTAATGTTTTGTTGAAGACCAAATTCACTCACTTCAAAAATTAACTTAGAAGCAATATGCGTATCTTTAAGTAAACGGCGCTCTAACCAAATCATAAACTGGTCGCTATGCGCGCTTGAAGGGGTAATATTTAAGCCAAAATACTTTTCAGATAAATTACTCGATTTTATTCTTTCTAAAGATGAGTCTATTATCAGCTTGTCAATTTCAATAGCCATATCTAGCTTTTCAGCCATTGCTAAAAATGAAGCAGTAGGCAAAGCTTGGTTTTCTTCTGTTTTGAAGCGGGCTTGAATTTCAGCATAGGCTTTAATGCTTTTGCCTAAAGGCATAATATTTTGGATCACCAAATGGACGCTTTTAGACTCAATTACTTCGTTAATCACTTTACGCCAGTTTTGGTTACCAAATCCTGCGCTCACATTATTAACTAGATCAGTATCACGTTGCACATGCCACGCATTAGCTTGCTTAGACTGCGCCATGCTCATTGCATTATCAACAATAGAGAGTAACTCACCCAAAGGTTTTGATTTTTCGTACCCCACAATACCAGTGTTTGCAACCGAGCTAAGCTCTTGGTTTTGCATATATTGAGTAAAGCGAGATTGTAAGTTCTCACCAAATTTTTCGGCTTCTTTCAACGGGGTATTTGGTAAAATTGTTATAAAATCAGAGCTGTTAACTCTAAAAACTTGGCTGCCGGAATAGGTGCCACTGATGCTGACAATAATATCTGCAACGGCTTTAATGTACTCATCACCTTTTTGATAACCGCGGCTTTGATTTATAGACTGCAACTCACTACAGCGAACGAGTGCTAAAGAGCCAAATGTACTTACTTCGGTGTTTTCAATATTCTTTTCGTAGTAATCAACAAACATGTTGCGATTACCTAACTCAGTAACACCGTCTTTGTAGGCTTCACGTTTTATTGTGTGTGCAGCATTTTTTATATTGTCATTTTTACTTTTTAAAAAGTGCGACAAACGATTAAAGCTAGGAATTAAACTTTTCCCTAACTTAGCTAACTCTGGCGAGTCAATTTTAGTTGCAAAGTCATCGCCTAGTTGATTTTGGTTTATGTAAATATCGATGACATCAGCAACGTCCGTACATATATTGTCATTAATGTGCTTAACTATGGTTTTCATTAATGCAATAGGTATTAGAGCGAGTAGGGTGCTAATAATTAAAATTATAAAAAAAGCAGCTTGAAACTGCTCACTCAAGTGAGTGATATTAATTTTAAATTCAACTTTTATATCGGCGTTATCATTAGTGGCATACTGAGGGCGCACTGAGTTGTTGCTTGACTGAATAAGTTCGGCAATAACAGGCAATTGCGGTGCGTTGTTAACTGAAAATACTTCAGCACCTTGATAATCACGTAAGGTAAAGTGTGAAAAGGTTTCACTGCTTGCAAGTGTGTTTTTTAAGTTATCAGCAGAGAGGTCAGTTGCAGATAGGTTTTTAATATATTGCTCGACTGTCGCTTGCGCATTTTTTTGAGCTTTACCGATGGCACTATCAAAATTTTGGCTAATAAAATAACAGCCAGCGGTCACAAGAATCAACCAAGCCATCAGTTGTATAAAAATAAGTTTTTTAAAAGCTGCCATTGTTTAATCTTTATATGTCAAAGGGGAGGACACAACCTCATGATTATTAAAATAATTATAGCTTGATAGAGAAAGTTATCAAATAGTTAGTTTTTGTAATCAAAAAGTTTTTGTTTTAAAAGAGAAATGGTAGAGCAAATTTGAAGAGATGTCTATGAAAGTGTAGTAAATTGGCTCCCCCTCCCCGACTCGAACGGGGGACCTGCGGATTAACAGTCCGTCGCTCTAACCAACTGAGCTAAGGGGGAACTAAAATATACTTTTTATGACTTGGCTCCCCCTCCCCGACTCGAACGGGGGACCTGCGGATTAACAGTCCGTCGCTCTAACCAACTGAGCTAAGGGGGAACTACATCATAAACATAAACTTGGCTCCCCCTCCCCGACTCGAACGGGGGACCTGCGGATTAACAGTCCGTCGCTCTAACCAACTGAGCTAAGGGGGAATCGTTTATGGCTGAAAAACTTGGCTCCCCCTCCCCGACTCGAACGGGGGACCTGCGGATTAACAGTCCGTCGCTCTAACCAACTGAGCTAAGGGGGAAGCGTCTTGCCTTTCAACGGGGCGAAATATTAATGACCGCATAGCAAAGTGTCAACATATAAAAGATCATAAATTCAAAAAAGAGGTCTATTCGTTGTTTTTATGTGCAATCTGCGCGTTTTATAACACTATTTAAGTAAAGCGTAGTGATATTGTTTTACAAAAACAGCGTAATATTTGAATCAAGTAAGGATCTTTATCCAATAAAAGTTGCCATAAAATTTAAAAAAGTAGCTTTTAGTAATAAAAAACTGGTCTATTTCCTTTATTTTTAAAAAGACTTTATAAACGTATTTAAAATAAATACCTCACTTTTACTTTGTATCGTTAAAGTTTGTTGAACTAAATTTAAATGAAAGACGTAATAGATAGTTTCTATGTTGATTAAAATAAAATGTTTGTAGAGTTATGTGGGGTTTGTATAAAAACAGAGCAATCAAAGGGTTGGCTATTTATTCAACATAAATATGGTTTTGCATTAAATAAACAAATAATCTCGTTTTAATGAGTTACAAAACCATTTTGCGCTGTTTCCATATTGATAACGTAAAAAAACCACAACACTGTTAAATTTGCACCGGGTTGTAGCCCTTTATAAACGCGGGGTTGAATGAGTTATCCACGGTTTCTGTGGATAACTCTGTTTATTAAACTTTAAGAACATCAGCACCCCCAGCACTGTAGGGCGCTACAACGATTTCAAGTATTAAAAAGCTTTTTTTTTATATATTAAAAAACAAAGGCTTATGATTCAGCTTAGATAGCCACCTAAACGATAAATAAAATTTTTCGTGACGATAAAGCATCATCGCTAACTGTGTAATAAAGCAACAAAATCTAAAAGGTAAATGTTGCAAAAGTTACATAAATGTATTTAATTTGATTTTTAATGTGTTTGTGCAAAATTTATTTACAACAGCGTAAAAGTAATAGTTTGTAGATTAAAGGCTGATTTAGTTGTTTAGATTTAATAAAGCATGGCTTGAACTCTCCGGATGCTTTAAAATATGCCGTTCAGTAAAAGAGGCTTATTTATTTTATGCGCGCACATTCTCAATCACATACTCGCCCTGATTTACTCACTGCTCCAATCTTGCCTACGTTAAAGAAAATGACCGTTCCAATGATCTTTGGGATGATTACCCTGATGATGTTCAACATAGTTGATACTTTTTTTATTAGTTTATTGGGTACAGAGCCGCTTGCTGCAGTTAGTTTTACATTTCCTGTTACTTTTACCGTGATTAGTTTAGCAATTGGTTTAGGTATAGGGACTTCTGCGGTTATTGCAAAAGCATTAGGCAGTAACAATTTAGAAGAAGCGCGTTTTGATGCCAGTGTTTCGTTGTTGGTAGCGGTAATATTAGTATTAATTTTATCTGCTAGTGGCTATCTATTGATTGATCCAATATTTACGTTGCTTGGGGCTGGGGAGCAAGTACTCCCGCTAATTCATCAGTATATTAGTATTTGGTTTTTGGGCAGTGTGTTTTTAATTACCCCAATGATTGGCAATTCTGTACTGCGTGCGAGCGGTGATACTAAAACACCGAGTATTATTATGGGGGGGGCTGGACTTATAAATGCCGTACTCGATCCTATGCTGATTTTTGGCTTTGGTCCCATTCCCGCATTAGGCATTAAAGGGGCTGCTATTGCCAGTGTAATAGCTTGGGCAGTTGGAGTGGCGATTATTTTATACATATTAATTGCTAAAAAGCAGTTACTTAGTTTAAAAGCGGGCAAACAAACTGTTATTGGTGCAATTCGTAAAATTTTAAAAATTGGTTTACCGGCAGCGGGTGCTAACATGCTCACCCCAGTTGCTATGGCAGTAATGACTGCATTGGTTGCTCATCATGGCCCCGAAGCCGTGGCTGCTTTTGGGGTAGGGAGTCGAATAGAGTCAATAGCGAGTTTAGTGGTATTAGCCTTGTCGATGACCTTGCCACCTTTTATTAGCCAAAACTTTGGAGCGAGTCATTTTTCTCGCGTAAAAGATGCCTACCTAGGTACGCTCAAGTTTGTAATGTTGTGGCAGTTCATTATCTATATTATTTTAATTATTTTTTCAGGCGTCATTAGTGAAATATTTGGTAAAGAGCAAGCGGTTGTTGATGTCATCAAGCTGTTTATTTATACCATTCCTTTAAGTTATGGCTTGCAAGGAGTGATCATTTTATCAAACTCCTCGTTTAACGCTTTACACAAACCCATGAACGCCTTAGTTTTAAGCGTTATTCGATTGTTTGTTTTTTATATTCCCTTTGCGTATATCGGGAACGAACTTGCAGGCTTAATCGGCTTGTTTATTGGCGCGGCCATTGGTAATTTATTTACAGCACTTGTAGCCTACAAGTGGTTTATGAAAGAAATTGAAGCGTTAAGCAGTCAAGCATTACAGGAGTGTAGTCATTGAGCGATCATTTTCAGCTAGTATCAAAATTTAAACCCGCAGGGGATCAGCCAACCGCTATTGCTCAGTTGTGTGAAGGCTTAGAAGCCGGACTGGCCCAGCAAACCTTATTAGGCGCAACGGGAACAGGTAAAACGTTCACTATGGCTAACATTATTAGTGATTTAAACCGGCCAACTATTATTATGGCGCATAATAAAACCTTAGCGGCTCAGTTGTATGGCGAAATGAAAGAATTTTTTCCACACAATGCGGTTGAATACTTTGTATCTTACTACGATTACTACCAACCTGAAGCCTATGTGGTAGCCAGCGACACCTTTATCGAAAAAGACGCATCTATTAATGAGCATATAGAGCAAATGCGACTCAGCGCCACCAAAGCGCTTTTAGAGCGACGCGATACCATCATCGTTGCGTCAGTATCGGCAATTTATGGTTTGGGCGATCCTGACTCATACATGAAAATGATGCTCCTTTTAAAAGTGGGTGAAAAGGTCGACCAACGTGACATGCTGCGCCGTCTTGCAGAGCTACAATATACGCGAAACGATATTGATTTTAGTCGCGGTACATACCGCGTTCGTGGTGAAGTAGTTGATATATTTCCAGCTGAATCAGACACCTATGCAGTGCGTGTAGAAATGTTTGATGACGAAGTTGAACGCTTAAGTATTTTTGACCCCTTAACCGGTGCGGTAGAAAAACACATAGTGCGTGCCACTATTTATCCTAAAACTCACTATGTAACGCCACGAGAAAAAATTCTCGAAGCCATAGAAAAAATTAAAACCGAACTTAAAGAGCGCAGAGCACAATTGCTCAGCGCAAATAAGTTAGTCGAAGAGCAACGCATAGCTCAGCGTACCCAATACGATATAGAAATGATGACCGAGCTTGGTTATTGCTCTGGTATTGAAAACTACAGCCGTTATTTATCGGGGCGTACACCTGGCGATCCACCGCCAACATTACTGGACTATTTACCCGACGATGCATTAATGATTATTGATGAATCGCACGTAACCGTATCGCAAATCGGTGCCATGTATAAAGGTGATAGAAGCCGTAAAGAAAACCTCGTTGAATATGGTTTTAGAATGCCTTCAGCTATGGATAACAGGCCACTGCGTTTTGAAGAGTTTGAGGCCATTGCACCACAAACCATTTATGTATCGGCCACCCCGGGCGACTTTGAATTAGAGCGCAGCAACGGCGAAGTTGCAGAGCAGGTTATTCGTCCAACCGGCTTACTTGACCCTGTTATTGAAGTGCGCCCGGTAGGCGATCAGGTTGATGATTTACTCTCAGAAATTTACAAATGTGTTGAATTAAAAGAGCGAGTGCTTGTAACCACGCTTACCAAACGTATGGCTGAGGATTTGACCGACTACCTGAGTGAGCACAATGTAAAAGTACGTTATTTACACTCTGACATTGATACCGTAGAGCGGGTAGAAATTATTCGTGATTTACGTGCCGGTGTATTTGATGTGTTAGTAGGCATTAACTTACTACGTGAAGGCTTAGATATGCCAGAAGTTGCACTAGTGGCTATTTTAGATGCCGATAAAGAAGGCTTTTTACGTTCAGCACGCTCACTTATTCAAACAATAGGCCGTGCGGCGCGCCACCTTGATGGTCGTGCCATTTTATACGGTGACAGAGTGACTAAATCGATGGCTAAAGCCATTGAGGAAACTGACCGACGCCGAGAAATACAGCATGCTTATAATGTTAAGCATGGTATTGAACCTAGTGCATTAGTTAAAAAGATACTTGATGTAATGGATGTAGGCCAAGATGCTTCACCGCAAGACAACCTACAGCTTATTCGTAAAGAATCTAAAAAAATCCTCAGTGCTAAAGAAATTGCAACGCAAATTAAGCAGTTAGAAACCAAAATGCATGCGTATGCCAGCGATTTAGAATTTGAAAAAGCCGCCTCAGTGCGCGACGAAATACATGAACTACAACAACAGTTGATTAATTAAATGACAACCGATTTTACTCCTCTTATGAATGCTTTGGCAGACACGCCTTTTTCCGATAACGAGCTTTGCCGCGTATTTCATGGACGCGGCCACAGTGTTGAAGCGCTTAGCCATATTAACTTAGACTTTTATCCACCGAGTTTGTTTTTGGTGTCATACAGTGAAATTGATGAGGCAACACTCACTACGCTTACCGATACGTTATGGCAGTGGGCACAACAACATCATCCAGAGCTAATTACTGCATTGGTGTATCAACAGCGAGCTGGGCTACAAAGCCATAACACCCTTGTTCACGGTCAACTGCCAGTTCGTCATAGCGTAGCCGAAAATGGGGTGCGTTTTTTGGTTGATTTAATGAGTAAGCAAAACACCGGTATTTTTCCTGATATGCGAAAAGGCCGTGAGTTTGTCATGCAAAATAGTAAGCACGCCAAAGTACTTAATTTGTTTTCTTATACCTGTGGTTTTTCGGTTGCGGCTATGCACGGCGGAGCAGATCATGTGATGAACATGGATATGAGCAAAGGTGTGTTAAAAGTGGGTAAGCAAAACCACCAACTCAATAATGTCGATCGTGGGGTCAGTTTTTTACCGCACGATATTTTAAAGTCGTTTGGTAAGCTAAAAAAAGCCGCACCGTTTGATTTAATTATTGTTGATCCGCCCAGTTTTCAAAAAGGCAGTTTTATTTTAACTAAAGACTATCAAAAAGTGCTGCGCAGACTTCCTGAGCTTTTAAACGATACTACACAGTTATTGCTATGCGCTAATAGCCCAGAGCTTACAGAAAACGATTTTAAAGCACTTATTGAAGAGCATACTCAAGGTTCTTTTGAGTTTGTTAAACGCCTAGAACCTACCGATCGCTTTATTGAAATTGATAGCGATAAAAGCTTAAAAGCATTGGTGTACAAAACAAAAACATAGTGAGTTAAATGAAACTGAGTAAACGTTTAAACGCCATCAATTCGTTAATTACACAGTCTTACGATATTGTTTGGGATTGTTGTTGCGATCATGGCTTTTTAGGTATGGCATTACTTGAGCGCGGCATAGCCAAACAAATAAACTTTGTTGATATTATTCCAGAGTTAATGGAAGCGCTTGAGCAGTCGCTACAACAATTTGAGCAAGGAAAGTCTTTGCCTTCATGGCAAGTGCGCTGCGAAGATGTTGCGCAAATTAAACTGCCAACAGGTGCTAAGCAAGTAATCGTTATTGCGGGAGTGGGGGGCGATTTATGCTTAAAGCTCATTGAGCAAATTATTACTAATAATCCGCACAGCCTTAAACAACTAAGTTTTATTATTTGCCCTATTATTCACCTCTACAAAGTACGTGCGGGTTTAAAAGCGTGTAATTTACAGCTCGATAGCGAGCAAATTATTGTTGAAAACAAGCGTTTTTACGAAGTGCTACAAGTCAGTTTTAATGCCACGGGCACTATTACTAAAACGGGGGCTCATATGTGGGATACACATAACCCTCAACATCATCAATATCAGCAACAATTGCTTGACCATTATACTCGAATGCTCAATAAAGATAGAGTTTACTATCAAAAAGTTATAACAGAGTATCAACGCGTATTTGAACGCTAAATACTGCCAAAAAGTGTGATCGCTTTTTATGATTAACTACGTAAAGTGCTTCATAGTTAATATCTTGCTGCTAGGCAGATTTATTTGGTTTACATATGTCAGATAACAACATAAAAATTGAGTCATTATTAGATGATGGGCAAAAATGGCAACACAGTTACGAGCAACCTATTTCGTATGCGCCCCTAGTACAACTGGCTAATAAAAATTGGATTGTTCCGCAGCATTTTTTGCGTTACAAGCATACGCTGGCCAGTGTTAATGAAGTGCTTAACGACATTAGTTTTTCCAACCACTTTAGTGTGCTAGCAGCTGAAAAAAACAGTGATGTTTATTTGCAAGTAGCAGTACTTAGCCCAGACAATTATCGCGCCGATAATAAAGCAAAAAAACTATTGTTTGGTCGCCGTTGGCCAGTAGAGCAGAACCTGCCTACCTCGGAGCTTATTCAAACTGCATTTTTAGCGTTAAAAGTGGCGCGTGAGCATGAGGTAAGAGAGCTTTTTCAGCTGCAACACCAAGGCGCAACTAGTACGCCATTTAATAATCATCATGACTTACCCGTTATGGCACAAAATCCCGAGCTTGTTAAAAGTACATCGTTTAAAAATATTTCATTGAACGAGCTGATAGATGGCCTTGTGTTTGCGGATAACCAAATAGAGCTAATTAACTGCCAAGCTATAATCACCGGTGAGCAGGTGTATACGGTTAAACTTTATTGCGATAGTTGCCAGCTGAGTGAGTTTAATAACAAAACTTTGTCATTTTTAGCACCGGATACAACAACAAATAGCTTTTTACATAGTTTTATTGCCGCATTGGTTGCTATAAGCAATGATTATGTGAGCGAGCATTTTAAATACCAAGGTTTTGCACGTTTTAGTAAGCATGTACAGGCGGAGCAAATAGGCGAGTTAAGTGTTTCTATGCGTTCGCCAAGTTCAGTTAGTTTGTGCTCAATGGGTAAACAAGAGGCGAATCAGTTAAATTTTGAGATAGACAGTGGCCGAGCGCCACAAGGGTGTGGTCAAGCAATTGGTGGTTTTTTAGCTGCCCATGGCATTGAGCAGCCTGAAAACGCACATTTATACCCAAATTACTTGTAACGTATAAATTAAAGTTTGTTTATTTCTTGTTTTACGTTGTAGCTTGAGTCGGTAACAATGGCTTCAAGTGTTTGTACTCGTTGTTTAAGTTCACTCACTTGAGCGGTTACCTCAGCTAGTTGTTTGTGTGCGTCTTGATTGTTGTCCTGTACTTTATGTTTAAATTCAAGGTGCTTTTTATACATATCGTAAATAACTCCCGAACCTACAGAAATAAGTACAATGAGAACTATCATTGTTGTGCCAGACATAATTACTTCCTTTAACTTTTCTTTAAGCTTAAATTATAACCATAATTAAGCGCTCATAAAGCTAATTAATTGTAACTTTATTTGTATTTATAAATATTCGATAAGTCATTGTTATTATTTGTGACGCCACCATATAGTAATTATAAAGTTTTTTAATCGATACAAGGAGTAGGTATGTTAAATAATAAAATTCCACCGGTTGTGGTTGTGGTGTTTTTTGCTGCTGTAATGGCACTGATTGCACATTATACCGTGATTGATTTTAGCGCATTTATTACTTATCTCTCGCTAGCACTTGTCGCTACTGGGTGTATATTTTGTATTGCTGGGGTCGTGAGTTTCCGGTTTGCTAAAACAACAGTACTACCTAACAAACCAGAACAAGCGTCTAGTTTAGTTACCTCAGGTGTTTATAAATTCTCTCGTAATCCGATGTATTTAGGTTTTGCGTTTATATTAGCAGGCTGGGGCGTGTGGCTGGGTTCAATGTGGGCTTTTTTAGGTGTAGCAGGGTTTATTGCTTACATTACCTTATTTCAAATAATCCCAGAGGAACGTGCGCTCCACAAATTATTTGGTGAGCAATTTGACGATTATAAATCACGAGTAAAACGCTGGCTTTAACGTTTTATCGCAACAAAAAAGGCTACCCTTGGTAGCCTTTTAGTGTATTAACGTTGAACTTTACTCATATTCAAGCGGGTCTGTCACGTTGTTAAGCTCAAAGGCCTCTAAACGTTCTTGGCAGGCACCACATTTACCACACGCTTTGTCACGACCATTATAACAGGTCCATGTTTGGCTGTAGTCTAAACCCATTTTAATACCATCGGTTAAAATATCGATTTTAGTATTGTTTAAATACGGGCTAAAAATTTCTACTGCATCGTAATTTGCAATACGACATACATCATCCATCTTTTTAACAAACTCAGGACGACAGTCAGGGTAAATTGCATGATCGCCTGAATGCGCGCCGTAATATACTTTGCTCGCTTTAAGCGACACTGCATAACCTACCGCTAAGGAAAGTAAAATCATATTGCGGTTAGGCACAATGGTGCTTTTCATGCTTTCTTCTTCGTAATGGCCTTCTGGCACATCAATATCGTCTGTTAACGACGAACCACCAATAAGCTGATTAATTGCTGATATATCAACAATTTTGTGCGGGACATTTAGCTTTTCACATACGTTGGCGGCAACTTTAAGTTCTTTAACATGACGCTGACCATAATCAAACGAGAGGGCATAAACATCATGGCCTTGCTGCAAGGCTTTATTTAATACAGTAAATGAGTCCATACCGCCGGAATAAATAACAACTACTTTTTGCGTCATACGTGGTTTGCTCTTTAGTTTTGATAGAGGTTTATATCAGGGCGCGATATACTACACGGCCAAGGCATAAATGACAATTTTTGCACCGTGCTTTGCGATTTTTAATAGTAACAATTTTGCCGTCAGGTTGTAAGTGAGATTTCTTTTGTACAAAATTAATGAAGTGTTTGAAACCATTCAAGGTGAAGCGAGCTTTACCGGTACGCCGTCTATATTTTTACGCCTGCAAGGTTGTCCTGTGGGATGTTCATGGTGTGACACTAAACAAACTTGGGATGTTGATAACGTATATAAAGTATCACTAGATGACACGGTAGAAAAAAAAGCCGACTCTGATCATTGGGCTGAGGCCAGTGCCGCGCAGGTCCTGGAGTTATTTAAATCCCGTGGCTATACCGCCAAGCATGTTGTGATCACCGGTGGTGAACCTTGCATGTACGATTTAAATCCAGTGTGTAATTTATTGCATGATCATGGCTTTAGCACGCAAATAGAAACCAGTGGCACCTTTGAAATTCTCGCCCCTGCCCAAACGTGGGTTACGGTATCACCAAAAATTAATATGCGTGGTGGTTACAAAGTATTGAGCAGTGCTATGCAACGCGCCGATGAAATTAAACATCCGGTTGCTATGCAAAAGCACGTAGAAGAACTGGAAGAATTATTTGTCGCCACGGGTGTTAACCCAAAACTGGTATATTTACAGCCAATCAGCCAAAAAACGTCGGCAACTAAATTAGCCATTGATACTTGTATCGCCAAAAACTGGCGCTTATCAATTCAAGTACATAAGTATTTGGGTATTAGTTAAAACAGAAAGCGCAGTTATAAGTGCTTAGCTATAAGCGATCAGCTGCTCGGCGTTGAGTTATATTACGTAGGTTGGGTGAGTAAACCCCAACCTAACTCAACAAATTTAAACTTATAAAGCCAAGCAGGCTTTAAATATAATTTTCATCAATAAACTGGCACCACTGCTGAGTATTTAATTCTGGTACGTTTGGCTTATCTCTAATACCGAGTTTAAACATGATTACAGAGCGCCATTCTAAAGAGCCAATGTCTGGCCCATGTCCATAACCGTCACCGGTATTTATTTGCTGTTCAACATGATTAAACCATGCTTCAGAGCACGGAGAGTATTTTCTATCTTTTTGCGCAACACTACTGCATCCAGCAATAATGAGTAATAAAGGGGCCATTAATAGTCTCATATTTTACCTATGTGTTTATTTTGCTAATCGCTGCTGTGTTAAGTTTAAACGCTTATGTGAGCTGTATACTTGCAACCTTTCATCGTCCGTAATTAAAAATGCATCCATTTCTACAGATATTAACGCAGATATGGGGAAAATCTCTAAAACACCAAGATCAGCAAGTTTAGCTGAAAGAAGTGCCGTTTTGCCGTTAGCAATAAAGGTAGAGTCTTGATCACGGTAATCGCCATCTACATATAGTTTTGCACCATTAAACCATGAGTTAACAATTTTAATTTTATGACCCTTAACCGTGAATTCGAACTCTTTTCTCATTTTAAAACTCCGTTATGGTTGTTATGTTTTTTCTTTAAAATCAACAGGTAATTCAATTTCAATGCCGCAACCTTTTCCGTAGCTAAAAATAAATGCATACTTTTCACCATTAATAGGTTTAGCAATAAACCAAGCTTTTGTCTTTCCTTCTTCTTTGACCACAGTTGTTGGTAAGGCAAATAGTGGGTCATCTTGCTCACCTACTACAACCCAAACAAAATTAAACATCTCTTCTTTAATTTTCTCTGGTAAATATACTGTAATGAAAAATGAGTTATTATTTTGCTGTACACTTATATTAAATAAATGATTGTATTTTAAGTTCCATGCTGCAACTTGATCATCAGTTTGAATGCATGACGCAGCAGAAGAGCCAAATCTAAACAAATATAATAAAAATAAACATCGCATTATCGATTTACCTAAAACCAATAGTTATTTCTCCTAATTAGTTGCTTGTTAGGTGCATTATGATTCTATTTCAGCTTCTGACTTAATAAGCTCCGAGATCTCAGATAAATCGAATTCATCGTGAGGTATAATTTCAATTTTATCAGTAAACTTTGATGACATGGATTTAAGATTTTTGGCTAAGAAATGATCCCACTCATATAAGAGTTCGAGGATGTCTGCCTTTACAAAATGATCTTCACCATTTGTATTTGACGAATAGCCTTCAACAGAACCATTTAATAGTGCATGTCGGTCGAGAATATAAGAACGTCTATCAGAGCTATATCCTGTGTTTACGGTGTGTGAAGCGTAATACGTCCTAAATAGAAAGATTGGTAAATGGTCCGCTTCACTCTTTGAAAATGGTATTTTCAATTTAGAAGATAGTGTTATTAAAGCTTGTAGTTGAAGATAACAGGCATTGAATATTCCGTACATGCGTAAGTATGCTTCACCAAATTTCTCGTTTCTCGGTTCATGTATATTGATTCCATGATTGTAGAAGTCACCCTTAGCTAGTTGAGTATCTTCGAGCAGATACAAAGAATCTATTACAAATCCATAGTCACGGATATTGTCTAATTCGAGTATTGAAATAATTTGAGAATTAAAATCATCAGAGATGTTTATTGAGCATAAGCTTAAAACTTCTCGCATTATTTTAATGCGTAAATCAATTAAATTAATATTGCTCATTCGCTTGATATTTACTCCTTGCACCTTACTATTGTATAGTGCGCGCGTCGCGCAGGTTTCTACTATGTCACTCTCATTTATCTAATTTATATAGTTTTAACAAATTACCTAAGATATTACTATCACTAAGTTTTCTATGACTTTTAAGCAAAGCTAATACTAAAAAACGTTGTTATTGAGCAGCGCTTTTGTTTTTATTTTGTTGAACCTTGAACCTTGAACCTTGAACCTTGAACCTTGAACCTTGAACCTTGAACCTTGAACCTTGAACCTTGAACCTTGAACCTTGAA
>NZ_LKGQ01000035.1:0-26364 GCF_001401785.1 Pseudoalteromonas sp. P1-16-1b
CCGCTGACCGCTGACCGCTGACCGCTGACCGCTGACCGCTGACCGCTGACCGCTGACCGCTGACCGCTGACCGCTGACCGCTGACCGCTCAATTATACGGATTTTCACCCATCGCAATAGCCACACAAAAAATCCGTAAATCCAGCTCTAGCTGATGGTACTGCGGCTCCATATGGCAGCACAGTTTATAAAAGCCTTTGTTATGGTCTTTTTCTTTAAAATGCGCGAGTTCGTGCACCACTAATGCTTTTAATAATGGCTCTGGCGCGCGCAGTAAATCGCTGTTTATTGCTAAATCGTGCTTGCGGGTTTTACCTTGCATACGGTACGTGTGGGTACCGAGCGCATTGGTAACCATATCACCTTGTTTTTTAAACGCAGCGCGGCCAAATGGCGGGGCGTTTTTTAAATACTGCTTTTTAAGCTCAGTGGCGTAGCTATACAGTAACTTATCACTGGTAATACGAT
This sequence comes from Pseudoalteromonas sp. P1-16-1b, assembly GCF_001401785.1. GTDB lineage: Bacteria > Pseudomonadota > Gammaproteobacteria > Enterobacterales > Alteromonadaceae > Pseudoalteromonas > Pseudoalteromonas undina. Next base: position 469 of record NZ_LKGQ01000035.1, read on the forward strand.
GCGCCTGCGGGTACTTTTTAAGTAAATACTCACTTACCTTTCCTGCTTTTATTAGTCCTAACACTTGCTCAACGATATTGGCAGGGTAGCCGGTAAAGTAACGTGCGTATTCACTCATTATTGTCTCTGTATTTTTAATTTATTTTTAAAAAAGTGCTTGCTGGTGGGCTTCTTTTTCGCCACTAAATGGATTGAGTACATTGTGATTATACCCCAAATCTTGGCAAAACTGGCGAGCCAGTAAGGGCGCTTCGCGGTTATCAGCGGTATGAAAAAACACATAGGGGCTTTTGCCCTCATCGAGCCACTGGGTTACTTTGCTAAGCCAAGGCTGATAAAAGGTCTTATAATCGTTTTCTAAATCAGCAATAACGAAGCGCGCCATAGGCTGCGAGCCCGTAGCAATAGCGTGCACTGGTAAATAAGGCTTTTTTTGTTGTGCATCTATGAGTGCTTCGGTTGTGGGTTTAACCGCAAATAATGCGCGGGTATCCATTGCAATGCGGTTTATATTGTGTGCCATTAAAAGCTGATTAAGCGCGATTTCGGCCTCACCTTTTTTGAAAAAATCAGGGTGGCGTACCTCAACCCCATAGTTTAGCTCTTTAGGAAGTAACTCAATAAAAGCGGCAAGCTTCGCTAAATGCTGTGGGGCAAACGCTTTAGGTAATTGCAGCATTATTTGCCCTGTTTTTTCAAATAGCGGGGCGAATAAATTAAGCCAATTAGTTAGCTCATGTTGCACGTTAGTAAGTTGGAGTTCGTGACTAAAGCGCCGATGAAATTTAAAGGTAAATTTAAACTCATCAGGTACACTGGCAGCCCATCGTAATACAGTGTCAGGTGAGGGGTCGGCGTAAAAGCTAGTATTACCTTCTACCGAATTAAAATGCTGCGCATATTCGCTAAGCATATCGGCATTTTTACACTGGCGTGAAAATAAGTTTCCTTTCCATGCGTTGCTCGACCACTGCGGGCATCCAATATATAGCATACAAACAAAAGCCTTGTTATAAAGTGCCGGTAGTGTAACAAATAACAAAACGGTGCGCTGTAAATTCAACCCCGAAAGGTAAACACGCCCTAGCATCTTCAACCGACTTGGGTATAATGCAGGGCTTAATTTGATTATTTTGAATTGCTAGCGGTTTTATTTTCATTTTGGTGTTTATAAAAACTTTTAAAACAACGGTGTTTAACCGCTATATGCCTTTTATCTGACAGGAAAACTATGCGCTCTATATACTGCGGACAGCTAAATAAAACTCACGTAGATCAGGAAGTTGAACTATGTGGCTGGATCAACAAACGACGTGACCTTGGCGGACTTATCTTTGTCGATTTACGTGATAGAGAAGGTTTAGTACAAGTTGTATTCGATCCGGAAGTTGAAGGATTAATGGAAACAGCTAACAAACTTCGTCAAGAATTTTGTGTTCAGTTAAAAGGGATTGTACGCGCTCGCCCAGATAGCCAAGTAAATAAAGACATGGCAACCGGCGAAGTAGAAATTTTAGGCACGGGTTTAACTATTATTAACCGCTCTGAGCCTATGCCACTTGATTTTAACCAAGTGAACTCAGAAGAGCGTCGTTTAAAATACCGTTACTTAGATTTACGTCGTTTAGAAATGAGCGACCGCATTAAATTACGTGCTAAAGCAAGCAGCTTTGTACGTCGCTTTTTAGATGAAAATGGCTTTTTAGATATCGAAACGCCAGTGCTGACTAAAGCAACGCCTGAAGGTGCTCGCGATTACTTAGTACCGAGTCGTGTTCATAAAGGTAGCTTTTACGCATTACCACAGTCACCACAGTTATTTAAGCAATTGTTGATGATGTCGGGTTTTGACCGTTACTACCAAATTGTTAAATGTTTCCGTGATGAAGACTTACGTGCTGACCGTCAACCTGAATTTACTCAAATAGATTTAGAAACCTCGTTCATGAGCTCTGATCAAGTACGTGGCATGACAGAGAAAATGATCCGTGAAATGTGGCAGTCATTACTAAATGTTGATTTAGGTGATTTCCCAATTATGCCTTACTCTGAGGCAATGAGCCTATATGGTTCTGATAAGCCAGACTTACGTAACCCAATGAAGCTTATTGATGTAGCCGATTTAGTAAAAGACGTAGAATTTAAAGTATTCTCAGGCCCAGCAAACGATGAAAAAGGCCGTGTTGCAGTACTAACGGTACCAGGTGGCGCATCACTTTCTCGTAAGCAACTAGATGATTACACTAAGTTTATCGGTATTTACGGTGCTAAAGGTTTAGCATGGATGAAAGTAAATGACCGTGATGCAGGCGTTGAGGGCGTGCAATCGCCAATCGCTAAATTCTTAAATGAAGATGTGATCACGCAGTTACTTGAACGTACTAATGCACAAACAGGCGATATCATTTTATTTGGTGCGGATAAACGCAACACCGTAAATGAAGCCATGGGCGCACTTCGTTTAAAAATTGGTATTGATTTAGAAATCACTAATTTAGATAGCTGGGCACCACTTTGGGTTGTTGACTTCCCAATGTTTGAAGAAGATGACGAAGGCACACTACACGCTGTACACCATCCATTTACTGCACCAAAAGATATTAGTGCCAGTGAGCTTGAAGCAAACCCAGCAGCGGCTATTTCAGATGCTTACGATATGGTATTAAACGGCTACGAAGTGGGCGGTGGCTCGGTACGTATTCACAATGCAGATATGCAAGAAGCAGCATTTAGAATTTTAGGTATTGAAGCGCAAGAGCAGCAAGATAAATTTGGTTTCTTACTTGATGCACTTAAATACGGCACACCGCCGCATGCAGGTTTAGCGTTCGGTTTAGACCGTTTAGTTATGTTGTTATGTGGTACTGATAACATTCGTGACGTTATTGCTTTCCCTAAAACCACACAAGCATCGTGTTTATTAACCGATGCGCCTAGCAAAGCAAACAGCGATTCGCTGACAGAGCTTGCTATTAGTGTAGTTGAGAAAGAATTACCAAGCGCAGAATAAAGCTAGTTAAACCATAGTGTTTAGTTAGATCAAAACCCCTTAGGCTTCGTACCTAAGGGGTTTTTTGTTTGGCATAACCCAATTTAGGTGCTTTATTTTTATGAGCGAGTTATTTAAAGATAGTCATTATTTTGATCAGTCATTTTCAAACTTTACAGCAAATGCAAAGCGCTTTAGCGATATTGAGTTTGAACAATGTCAGTTTATTGATTGCGATTTTAGTCACAGCCAGTTTAGTGCCTGTCGGTTTATAGAGTGTGAATTTATTAACTGTAATTTGACTGAGCTTAATTGGAATTACAGTTCACTAGAAGGGGTGAGCTTTGCAAATTGTAAACTCAATAGCATAATGTGGGGACAAGTAAATTGGCCACAATTAGCGCTAACGTCACCGGTGAGTTTTAAACAGTGTGAGCTGAGCCATAGTTCGTTTTTTGAATTACAGTTAAAAGCGTTAACAATGACGAACTGTTTTGCCAAAGATGTCGATTTTAGGCACGCTAACTTAGCTCAAAGCAACTTCTCGGATACTGACTTTAGAGACAGCCTGTTTCATCAAACTAATTTGAGGAAAGCAAACTTTGTTGGCGCAACGCAATTTAATATTGATATAACAAGCAATGATGTGAGTAATGCAAAGTTTGAACGGCTTGAAGCGTTAAACTTATTAGCTGGACTTGATATCGAGCTGGTTGATTAGCCGCAAGAGCTTACGGCTAATACGTGTATTTACTATTAGCAAGCAGGACCATTTTTGTTGCGCGCGCTAGCAAGTGCACGGGCTATACTCAGTAGCTCTGGCGAAATATCATCAGCGCCATCTTTAATCAGTTTAGTTACATCACCAGATGAATATAAGCTATCACGCGGTGATTTAATTCCCAGCTCTCTTACAAAGTCTTTGGTTTTACCTGTACTGCCGGTTTCAATGAACTTAAAAATAATCCGTTCGTTGTTACTTTTCGGCTCGGCTTGTAACACTTTAATTTCTTCTTGGTAGGCTTCAATTCTGCTTTGGAGAATGTCGATGCGTTGTTCAATGCTGCTGTATGATTTCATGAATGGATTCTTTTGCGATAATAGTAAAACAATAATCGCTATTATCGCACAAATTAGCAAAGGCGCGCGCTAACCTTTATAATAAAAATTAATGTTAGTTAAAAAAGTATAAATAATACAAGGGAATGCATGTTAAAAATTATAAAAAAGCGTTTAATTTTAAGTGCACTGACTTTAAGCACTATGCTATTTGCATCATCAAGTTATGCCCAAGACGATGCAATCATTGATGAAAGTCGTAATCGCTCTATACCTGTAAATATTACCCTACCAGCTAACCACCTTAAGTGCAGCGCGCAAGTCAAATGCCCAGTGGTATTTGTAAATGCAGGGTATGGCATTAGCCACAATGAATACACTTTTGCGAGTAACCTATTTAATGGACAAGGCTACTTAAGCATTGCGGTAGCGCATGAGCTTAAAAGTGACCCTGCACTTAATCGTGCACAGCCATACCTAACTACTCGTATGGAAAATTGGCACCGGGGTGTTGTAACCCTCAAATTTTTAGTTAATGAGCTAAGTGTTAAATACCCTGAGTATGATTTTACAAAACTCACTTTATTTGGTCACTCAAATGGTGGAGATATTTCAGCCTTGTATGCAGCTATTTACCCAAGTGAAGTAAGCCAATTAATTACGCTCGATCACCGCCGCATGTTATTGCCACGCAATAAAAACATACGCGTGCTCACAATACGCGGTAGTGATTACTCAGCCGATGCAAACGTGCTTTTAACCGACCAAGAGTTAACTGTTTATCCTGTTACGCAAAGGTTGATAGAAAAATCACGTCACAACGATATGTACGATGGCGGGCCTAAATGGCTGGTGGATAGAATGAGTAAAGAGGTAGCGGCGTTTTTAGAAAATTAAACGATACAGTCAGTTTTTAAATTAAAATCCTAAATATAGCGCAGGGCTTACTGCGCTATTTTTGTTTTAGTTACCCCACTAATTCACTAACCACCAAAGGGCTGTTATGTAGCGTTTTATGCACAGGGCATTTGTCGGCTATTTCGAGTAATCGATTTCGCTGAGCGTCAGTTAAATCACCTTGTAAGGTTATTTTGCGGATAATGGCCTCTAGATTGCCGGTTTTTTCACAATCATCACAATCTTGGTTGTAATTGCGGGTATGGTTGAGCTCTACTTTTATGTGCTCTAGCGGCAACTCTTTGCGACTTGCATACATGCGAAGTGTCATTGCAGTACAAGCTCCAAGCCCAGCGAGTAAATGATCATAAGGGTCTGGGCCTAAGTTTTTACCACCGGCATCGGTAGGCTCATCAGCAAGCCATGTATGGTTTTTAGTACTCACGTGCTGAGTGAATTTATGATCTTTTTCTTCAACTAATACACTGCCGTTAGTTAATTTTGCACTATAGGGTGTTTTATCGTATTCAACATAGCGATTAGCCCACGTAGCAATGACATCGGCTGCGTAGTTAGCGTCTTCTTTATTGCTGAGTAAATGATCGGCATTATCTAAACTTATAAAGCTTTTTGGATGCTTGGCAGCGGCGTAAATTTTTTCGGCTTCACTAATATTCACGGTGGCATCAATAGGAGAGTGCATAACTAACAAAGCACGCTTAAGCTTACTTATATGGCTGTTATCGTATTTGGCGATGTCATCTATAAATTGCTTTTTAATCGTAAACTCCCGCCCAGCTAAACACACTTTTGCTTCACCCGATTGGTTTATTTCATCTAAATGAGCAGCAAAGTTATGAGTAACATGCTGGGCATCCGATGGCGCGCCTATAGTCGTAATAGCTGACACCTCGGGTATGTGCTCTGCTGCTGCAAGCACCGCAGCACCACCTAAGCTGTGGCCTATCAATAACTGAGGTGCTTTAAAGTGTGTTCTTAAGTGATTGGCTGCAGCCACTAAGTCTTGAATGTTTGATGAAAAGTTACTGTTGGCAAAGTCACCATCGCTATTACCAAGCCCTGTAAAATCAAAGCGTAATACAGCAATGCCTTGCTGAGTGAGCGCGCGACTTATTCGTGTTGCAGCCGCTACATCTTTAGAGCAGGTAAAACAGTGAGCAAATAAGGCATAAAATTTCACTTCACCAGAGGGGTGTTCAAGTTGTCCAGCTAGTTCTAATTCACCGCTTTTAAAAGAAACTTTTTGTCGCATGTAGAGGCCTTAGAAAGTTGATATAGTGTGTAACGCTGATAAGGAAGAGATTGGTACGATGGGGTGAAAATTCAATACAAGCGTTATTTTGATCTTGATCAAGGCAGAGAAGGCTTGCTTACTGAGTGCGGACATATGTCCTTATAATTTCAAGGGGGTTTGTCTATCCTCGCACAGCATAAAAATGCAGCCTTTATTACTTGAATTAAGTAGTTAAGCTATATTTGAATGTAATACTAATTTCGTGTAGACCTGTGGCTTAAGCGAATTAGTAAATGGCTTCTAACAACCTACTTACTGGAATGTACCATGCAATTACCTACAGTTGATTATAAAGCGGACGATGCGGCTGCGCAATTTGTTGAATCGTTGAGAAATACTGGTTTTGGTGTATTAAAAAACCATCCTATTCCGCAATCTTTAGTTGAGTCTATTTATAAAAATTGGCAAGACTTTTTTAACTCAGAGCAAAAGCATGAGTTTTTATTTTCAAAAGAAACGCAAGATGGTTATTTTCCACCGTCGGTATCAGAAGTAGCTAAAGGCCATACGGTAAAAGACATTAAAGAGTACTTTCATGTTTACCCTAAAGGCCGTGTTCCTGCACAATTAGAAGCTGATGTGCGTGAGTACTACCGTTTAGCTAATGAATTTGCGGCAACATTATTAAGTTGGGTGCAGGCTGAAGCGCCTGAAGAAGTGCGTGCTAAGTTCTCTATTGATTTAAAAGATATGATTGCCCAATCTGAGCAAACGTTGTTACGTATTTTACATTACCCGCCAATGACAGGTGATGAAGAGCCTGGTGCTATTCGTGCTGCTGCGCACGGTGATATTAACTTATTAACCGTATTACCAGCGTCAAATGAGCCAGGCTTACAAGTACAAAAAACCGATGGCGGTTGGTTAGATGTGCCATGTGATTTTGGTAGTTTAATTATTAATATTGGTGACATGCTACAAGAAGCATCAGGTGGCTACTTCCCATCAACGATTCACCGTGTAATTAATCCATCGGGTAAAGCAACAACCAAATCACGTATTTCATTACCGTTATTTTTACACCCTCGTCCAGATGTAGTGTTATCTGAACGCTACACAGCAGATAGCTACTTACAAGAGCGTTTACGTGAGTTAGGTGTAAAATAATCTTTTAGCATGTGTAATGCTCAGGTAAATAAAAAGCGGCTGTTTAGCCGCTTTTTTAGTATTTGTGTTTATTGATTTGGCACAAAGTAAATAATGGCATGCATTCTGAGCCACTAAAGGTATAATGCGCGCAACTGGCCACTTTGGCCTAATTTGAAATAGAGAGTTTATATGAGTTTTGATGGTTTAGGTTTATCACAGTCTTTAGTTAATGCGGTTTTAGAAAAGGGCTATGAAACGCCAACGCCTATTCAGGCTCAAGCTATTCCAGCAATTATTGCACGTCGCGATGTAATGGCCGCAGCGCAAACCGGTACCGGTAAAACGGCTGGTTTTACTTTGCCGCTTATTGAGCGTTTATCGTCGGGCACTAAAGCAAAAAGTAATCATGTTCGTGCGCTTATTTTAACGCCAACCCGAGAGCTTGCGTTGCAAGTAAGCGAAAACGTTGAAGAATATGCTAAGCATTCAAACGTGAGTTCGTTTGTAGTTTACGGTGGTGTTAAAATTAACCCACAAATGCAGCGCCTGCGCAAAGGGGTTGATATTTTAGTGGCGACACCAGGGCGTTTAATTGATTTACACAATCAAAACGCGGTTAAATTTGATAGCGTTGAAGTACTGGTTTTAGATGAAGCCGACCGTATGTTAGACATGGGCTTTATCCACGACATTAAACGCTTAATTGCAAAGATGCCTGAAAAACGTCAAAACTTAATGTTCTCAGCAACCTTTTCTGACGACATTCGTGCATTGGCCAAAGGGTTAATTAACGATCCGGTTGAAATTTCAGTCGCTGCCAAAAACACGACTGCTAAAAGCGTGACTCAATGCGTGTACGCAGTAGATAAAGCGCGTAAAACGGCCTTATTAAGCCATTTAATTCGTAGCAACAATTGGCAACAAGTACTGGTATTTAGCCGTACTAAACACGGTGCTAACCGTTTAGTTAAGCAACTGGAACGCGATGATATTGTTGGTGCAGCAATCCATGGTAATAAATCTCAGGGCGCACGTGTTAAAGCATTGGAAGGCTTTAAAAGTGGTGAAGTGCGCGTATTAGTGGCAACCGATATTGTTGCACGTGGTTTAGACATTGTTGAATTACCGCATGTTGTAAACTACGACTTACCTAATGTATATGAAGATTATGTTCACCGTATTGGCCGAACTGGTCGTGCGGGGGCATCAGGGCATGCTATTTCGTTTGTAACGGTTGACGATGCAGTAGATTTATACGGCATTGAGCGCTTTATTGGCGAGCTAATTCCACGTGCTGAAGAAGAAGGTTTTGAACCGGCTAACCCTGTTGCAGAGCGCGCACTCGATGCACGCCCGTTACCGGCTAAAAAGCCAAAGAAAAAACAACCATTTAATAAGCCTAAATCAGATAGCAGCAAGCCTAATAGCAAAAAGCCTAACAATGGTGGCAATAGTACAGGCCCACGTCGTGGTGGCTCTAAAAAGCCAGCAGCTAAAACCGATGATAATGCACAAAACCCATGGGCAAAGCGTCAATCGGTTGGTGGGAATGGCCAGCGCCGTCGTCGTCCAGCAAATAACGACTAATTAGGTTTAGTTCGCTTTAATAAAAAACGCGCTTACTTTTACTGGTAGCGCGTTTTTAATGCCTATCTTAAAGCTTTACTAACTGATTAAATAATTAACTGCTAATCCTACAAATAAAGTAACACTAACGCTCAGTAACGTCCCTAGCATCACATATTCAGTGAGTTGTTTATCTTTGCTGGCACTTAAGTCGCCAAATCTAAACACCGATTTAGCGGCAATTAAAAACCCAAGCCCTGCAAACTGATCTAATAAAATAAATGTCAGCATAAGTACTCTTTCAAGCATACCAATACTTTGTCCTGCTAAGGGGAGGCTACCATCACTAGAAAAGTGATTAGTTAAACGCTCTAACATCATTCTTATAAATACCGCACTGGGGCTTAAAATAATAAGGTAACCAGTTATAATCCATAGCACTTTTGCGTTGCTTAATAACGCCATTACATTGTCAGCAAATTGCTGATCGTCAGTTAGCCAAATACTTATTGCAATAATGACAGTGATATGTGCAATTTGGTCTAATAAAAAAGGCACTACGCCTTTATTTGAATACGATTTAGCAATATCAATAAAGTAGTGACTGATCATAATAATGCCGGTCGCCAGTAATACGCTGCTTAGTTGTTGCCAGCCAAAACTATATTCCCAAAGTGCCACAACGATTGCACTGCTAGTTCCGTGAACCAATACATGGTAGTAAAGTTTTTTTGCTTTAAAATGACGGGTGTTTCTGTCGTTTACCCAGCTCATGGGTTGCCAATAAAAATCAGCGAGTAAGTGGCCAATAATCAGTGCGACGAGTAATAGTGAAAATTCCATTAGTCATGTCCTTGCTGTATGCTTTTAAGCTGTTGTTGTGCATGTAAAATAAATCGTTCTATCAGCTGATAGTTAGCAAGATTAAGCAGCTTAGTAACGTTTTCGCGGCTGGTGTTGAGCTCTTTAGCTAAAGCTGCATGGTTGTTATTAGTATGGGTTAAATATACATACAAAGCATTTGCTTGTTTTTGGGTTATTTTACACAGTAATACATCGACAAACGCTAGGTTTAGCTTAAAGCTCTCATCAACCGATTGATCTGCAATAGCAAATGTAAAACGCTGGTTTGTCATTTTATCTAGCTCATGACCAGAGAGAGTAAATGCAGAGCCTGTGGCAGTTTTTATACTCGTACTAGGGTTATCTATGTGCCCCAACGCCATGCTTTGGCGCAATTCATAGCCGGCAGATTTTAACTGTAGATAAATAAGAATAGCGGTGGTAACTAACTGTTCACTTTTATCGAGTTGCAGTTGAAATGCATCCCCACGGTAAATATCCCAAGATGTTGTTTTATTGCAATTTGCACGTAAACTTTGCTCTAGCTGGTAAAGCATGGCATCGTATTGTTGTTTAGGTATTTTTTGCGATTTAATAACATCGCCGCTGATCACACCAATCATAAAAATCCAGATAGATTATTTATATGTAACTAAATTTGGTTACATTGTTAAATGTAACCGTATTTGGTTACATTGGGTTTGGTAACTAATTTAGGTTACTTAACACGCAATTGCAAGTATTACTCATTGGGACATAAGAATGACCTCACAACAAAGCAGTAAACCTCGTGTAGGTATTTTTGTCGATGTACAAAATATTTATTACACCTGTCGCGAAAGCTACGGTAAAAACTTTGATTACAATGCCTTTTGGCGAATGATGGAGCAACAATACGATATAGAATGTGCGTTCGCCTATGCAATATACCGAGGTGATGAAAAGCAAAATCAGTTTCAAAATATTTTGCGCGCTATTGGCTTTGAAGTAAAACTAAAACCCTTTATTCAACGCCGTGACGGCAGTGCCAAAGGCGATTGGGATGTGGGTATAACCATAGATATGCTAGAGCAGGGGAAGCAGCTTGATAAAGTTATTTTACTCTCGGGTGACGGTGACTTTGCATTATTACTTGGGCATTTAAAAAATCAATATGATGTTCCGTGTGATGTATACGGTGCTGATAAATTAACCGCAGAGGTACTTAAGCAAGGTGCCGAGCAATTTCATTTAATTGACAAACAGCTACTACTTTAAAAAGTATAAGTATTGTATTTTTGATTTATTTTTGAGCGAATGTTTGCGGTTGATCATGAGAGTATTTAATACAACGGGTGCATAGATTAATTAAGCCTAATTTAGGCTTTTTTTATGGCGATAATAAATTGGGTTTAGTGGATGAGTATGGTAATTTTAAGATTCAATTAGTATCAAGGAATTACATGCTTAACTACAGTAATATGCCATTAGACAGAGGCTCAAATGCGCGCAAAGACCCTACTTGGGTAGACGCAAAAAAAACAGCAGACAGTTTATGGCTTCTAGTTAAAGGCAATCACACCTTATTTGCTAACAGTAGCCCTGAGGTGGTGTATTTAGCTTACCAACAAGTGGCACATTTAGATTTAACGCAGGCTATTCTTTTAGGATCAAATAAACAGGATAATGCCGTATTTGCGCTAGACGTAACTGAACTCGAAGAGTCGTTATTAGCAACGATTGTTGGTGATGCCCAGTTTGCAGATATTCGTCAATATGGTACTCAAGTAGCACTTGAAGATGGCTCAAATGCAGCGCTTGCTCGTGGGTTGTGTTACTGGCATGCCACTCATAGTTTTTGTGGTCGCTGTGGTACCAAAAATCACTTAGTTGAAGGGGGGCATTCACGTTTATGCGACAACGCAGCCTGTATGCACCAAACTTTTCCGCGTACCGATCCAGCCGTTATTATGGTAGTAACTAAAACATTTTCTGATGGGATTGAACGCTGCTTATTGGGTCGCCAAGCAACTTGGCCTAAAGGTCTGTATTCCTCACTTGCCGGGTTTGTCGACCCAGGTGAAACCCTTGAACAAACCGTGATCCGAGAAGTAAAAGAGGAAGCGGGTATTACCGTGGAGAAAGCAGAGTATATTGCTTCTCAACCTTGGCCGTTTCCTTCATCAATCATGCTTGGTTTTATTGCCACAGCAAGCAGTGATGAAATAAGCACAGAGCAAGATGAACTTGAAGATGCACGATGGTTTTCTCGCCAAGAACTTGCGCAATTTAAAGATTGGCAACACGAGGGGAAGCATTTAAAGCTACCTAGAGCTGATTCGATTTCGCGTTATTTAATTGAATATTGGCGTACTCAGATAGAAGGATGAATCATGTCGAGCAAAAATAAAAATACCCAATTAGTGTCATCAGGGCGCAAAAAAGCGTACACCCATGGCGTAGTTAATCCAGTGATACAGCGCGCTTCAACGATTGTGTTTGATTCTGTGAGTGAGCTTAAAGAAGCGGCTAAAACACGTGGCGACAAAACCTTGTTTTATGGCCGCAGAGGGACGACCACTCATTTTGCTCTGCAAGAGGCAATTACCGAACTCGAAGGCGGTGAGGGCTGTGCGTTATACCCATGTGGCGCGGCAGCGATAAGCCAAACGCTGTTATCGTTTTTAAAGTCAGGTGATCATATTTTAATAGTGGACACTGTTTACGAGCCAACCCGTGATTTTTGCGACAAGATATTAGCTGGGTTGGGTATTAGTACGACCTATTATCCGCCCATGATTGGCGCAGACATAAAAGAGTACGTTCAAGACAATACCAAAATGTTGTTTTTAGAGTCTCCAGGTTCAATTACCATGGAAGTTCAAGACGTTCCCGCCATGGTAAAAGTGGCAAACGATCATAATATAATGACAGTGCTTGATAACACCTATGGCAATGGCTTGCATTATCGTCCGCTTGAACATGGTGTTGATATTAGTATTCAAGCCGCCACCAAATATATTGTTGGCCACTCTGATGTGATGATGGGGGTTGCTGTAGCTAATAAAAAGTATTGGCCAACACTTCGTGAACACTCTTATTTACTCGGGCAATGCACCAGTGCAGATGATGCGTATTTAGCACTACGAGGCTTGCGTACCATGGCAGTGCGATTAAATCAGCATGAAAAAGCCGCGCTAGAAGTAGCAAAATGGCTTGAGCAACATGCGTTGGTTGATCATATTCGTCATCCTGCGTTTACAACATGCCCAGGCCATGAATTTTTCAAACGCGATTTTGACGGCAGTAATGGTTTATTTTCGTTTGTAATGAAAGCGGGTAATCAACACGCCATAGATGCTTTTTTAGATAGCTTACAACATTTCAAAATGGGCTTTTCGTGGGGGGGCTTTGAGAGCTTAGTAACGGCAAACTTATCAATGAAAGGACTGCGCTCGCAAACAGGATGGGAGCATGGACCTGTTATTCGTTTGCACATTGGTTTGGAAGATGTTGAAGATTTAATTGCCGACTTACAGCAAGCATTAGCTATTTATGAGCAACATTTATAATTACTAATTGGTTAAATTACATTATTTGTTACAAAGCCTACCTCTGAGTAGGCTTTTTTTTGCTAGCAATTCAACGTGTTTACACTTAGTGTTGTTAAATAACGCTTATTTTAAAGTATGAACAACGTCATTAAGGATAGTCAATGGCAACACCATCACCAGTTAACGTAGGGCGCTTAACCCAAATCGCGGGTTTTGAGCTGGTACGTATGTTTTTAACTAAACGAGGAATTATTGCACTGGCGGCTTTTGCGCTAGTGTGGCTTGTTATTTTACGTTACCCCATAGGTCAAGCTGTAGGCATAATTAGCTCGCCAGATTTTGAACAAATAGCCCGTGATATTTCCGGCTCTATTGGATTAAGTAAGTTACTTGATTGGCCTGAAGCAGAATTTGCTATGTATTGGCTTATTGCTTTGTATAGTTTTCCTGTTTTTAGCTTATTTATTTGTAGTGATCAAACCGTCGGTGATAGAGAGCGCGGTACGCTAAGGTTTTTATCATTACGCTCAACTCGCTTTGAAATACTCTTTGGTCGATTTTTAGGGCAGTTAGCGGTACTAACCTGTTTAGTTGGCATCACGCTTATAGCAACATTGGCGGTGCTCGGGTTTCGCGAGCCGAGCTTACTTGCTGGTGGCCTTGGTCGTGCTGTTTCAATATTTTTAATACTCATTGTTACTTTTACGCCGTTTGTAGCCTTAATGAGCTTAATTAATACTTTTGCGAGCTCATCTCGCTTATCTATTGTATTAGCTATTTTATATTTCACAGCCGGCGGCATTATTGTTGGATTACTGGAGTGGCAAATACCCGCATTAAGTGTGCTTGATTATTTATTCCCTGGTGTGCAAATAGAGTTATTAGCTGGACAAAACTTACCGTTATTGAGCGCTTTGGCTATTCCTTTAGTGCAAACAGCGGTGTTACTTGCAGTTGCTCAACGTATTTTTGCAAGGAGCTCATTATGAAATCATTAATAACAGGGCGTAATTTAAGTAAATCATACGGCTCAAAATTGGCTCTTGATAATGTGAACTTTGAGATTCAAAAAGGCGCGCCAGTTGCATTAGTTGGCCCTAATGGTGCAGGGAAAACCACTTTATTTAGTTTGTTGTGTGGCTATATCGCACCTAGCATGGGTGAGCTTGAAATACTCGGCCATAAACCAGGTAGCGCGGCTTTATTTAATAAAGTGAGTGCGTTACCACAAGATGCACAGCTAGATCCGCGTTTTAATATAGATAAACAACTTAGCTTTTATGCCAAGCTACAAGGTATGGGCAGCAAGCAAAGCCAAATAGAGGCACTTCGAGTATTAGATTTAGTGGGTCTTAGCGAGGTTGCAAAAAACCGTGCAGGGGACTTATCTCACGGTATGCGCAAGCGTGTAACCATAGCACAAGCATTAATTGGTTCACCGCAAATTGTAATGTTAGATGAAGCCACCGCAGGGCTTGATCCGATTCATGCCAGAGAGGTCAGAGAGCTGGTGTCTGAGCTGTCGTCTCAAGCGACGTTTATTTTAAGCTCTCATGATTTAACTGAACTAGAACGACTTTGCTCCCAAGTACTACATTTAGATAAAGGCATATTAAGCGAGCATCAAACTAAAGCGGCGAATACTGATAAGCACTTTTATACCTTAATGCTAAGTGAAGCGTATCAAAATGTGGAGCAACAACTGCAAGCAATTGAAGGTGTGAGTCGTGTTTATATGAGCCAACATAAAGAGTATGTGATTGAGTATCAACCAACTAGCGATTCACTTGACATCGCGCTATTGCAATTTTGCCACCAACATAATTGGCAGTATAGGCAGTTAGTAAATGGTCATACTCTAGAAAATCAAATATTTAAACAGGAGAAACTGTAATGGGATTATTTAGTGGTTTAATGGGTAACGCCAGTGAAGTGGATGATGCCGATTTAGAAAAAGTATTGGCTAATACGCTTATTGAAGGTGAGCGAGTTGAAAAGGCGTATAAAGTAGTTCGTGATATGTTTATCTTTACTAATAAGCGACTAATTTTATTAGATAAACAAGGTGTGACTGGTTCTAAAATGGAAATGATCAGTATTGCTTACTCTAAGATAACTAAGTTCAGCAAAGAAAGTGCGGGGCACTTTGATTTAGATGCAGAACTGAAAATTTGGGTTGGTTCTGATCCAAACCCTATCAGCAAAGACTTTAAAGCTGGTGATAACATAAATGATGTTTATAGGATAATTAGCCAGTATTCATTATAGAAACAAACAAAAATCGGTGTAAAATTAAAGTAATTGTTTACAGTTTGTTGCGATTACTTTAACATAAATTGCTCCAACACTTTCTTACAAATTCCCTAACAAATACAATTGCTTGATTCAGTTTTCGTTCAGTTTCGCGGCGTTAGCATACCCCCACTTTAGCAATGTAGTTAAAGTACAAAAACAATGTACATAGGGATGTTTCATTATGAAAAAGTTAGCAATTATTATTTCAGGTCTTTTATTATCAAGTGCTGCACACGCTGCAGATAGCTATCAATCAATCAGTAACTTAAACTACACAGATACTGATAACAACGATACTATCAGCGTGGACTCTACTTACTACTTCTCTCCAAAGAGCACACTAGGTCCATACGATCAATTCGAATACATCAATAAGCAAAGCAACGTATTTGGTGGCTACGCTGATGACGATTTTGGCGATGTGACTGCTATTGGCGGTGAATACTTCGTTGAAGATTTTGTTGTTGGTGCGTCTTACCAAAATGCTGATTACAACTCTAACAACGAGTCATACACACTTTCTGCTGGTTATTTCTTTAACCCAGATTTACTTGCAAAAGTAAGATTTGTTGATCAAAAAGATGGTGATAACGTTACATTCTTTTCTTTAGCATACAACCACATGCTAAACGATACAGATTATGTAGGTATCACTGTAGAATCAGATGATGATTTTGATTCTCGTTCAGTAGCTGCTAAATACTTTGTTGATTTACAACAAGGTAACTACTTAACAGTAGAAGGTACATTTGTAAGCCTTGACGAAGCAGATGACCAATGGAACGTAGAAACAAACTACTACTTCTCTAAAGCGACTTCTGTATTTGCATCTTACGATAAAGAAGACAACTACAGCTTTGGTGCTCAACACTTCATCAATAAAAACATTGGTTTAAAAGTGGGTTACGGCAACAACGCAGATGACTCAGATAACGATGCTTACTTTGCTAACATGCGTTTTCAGTTTTAATTAAGCGTTTAATCGCATAAATTAAAACCAGTTAAGTAGTAAAAAGCCCACACTTTGTGGGCTTTTTACTGTGTGTAATAAATGCGTAACTCTACTTTATCGTTATATTTTAATTACAATAGAATCGGCTCATCATTTAGTGGCACTCCTCTGACAGCCCATTGTATTTAAATTAAGATCGGTCATAATTAAATCAATGTTTTTATAACTGTAAAGGAATGTGTTTATGTCAGTATTTATTATATTGCTGGTTGTGGTGATCGTGGTGTTTGCAATTAAAGATATCCGCCTTAATTTAATTACTCGACCCACTTTTAAAATGTTTAAAAAAGTATTACCGCCATTATCACAAACAGAGCGAGAAGCCATGGAAGCAGGCGATGTTTGGTGGGATGGCGAGCTATTTAGTGGTGATCCTGATTGGCAAAAATTACACAACTATCCGCGTCCACAGTTAAGTGAAAAAGAAACTGCATTTATAGATAATCAAGTTGAAACTTTATTAGCCATGCTTGATGACTATAAAATTGTACAAAAAGACAAAGATTTACCTAAAGAGGTTTGGGACTTTTTAAAAACCGAAGGGTTTTTTGCAATGATCATCCCAGAAAAATTTGGGGGTCTTGAATTCTCTGCTATTGCTAATTCCACCATAGTGTCAAAAATTGCGACTAAAAGCTTAACAGCCGCCGTGACGGTCATGGTACCCAATAGCTTAGGTCCTGGTGAGTTATTACTGCACTACGGAACAACTGAGCAACAAGAGCGCTGGCTACCTAGCCTTGCAAAAGGCGACGATGTGCCTTGTTTTGCATTAACGGGCCCTGAGGCTGGCTCAGATGCTGGCAGTATTCCTGATTCTGGCGTGGTGTGCAAAGGCGAGCATGATGGTAAGGAAGTGTTGGGGCTGCGTTTAAATTGGTCAAAACGCTATATCACACTTGCGCCAGTTGCGACTGTGTTAGGGCTTGCATTTAAAATGTACGATCCAGATGGGTTGTTAGGCGATGAAAAAGAGCTTGGCATTACGTGTGCACTCATTCCAACCGATCACCCAGGTGTTAAAACAGGAGAGCGTCATTACCCCCTAAATATGGCGTTTATGAATGGCACAACGTACGGTGAAGATGTATTTATTCCGCTTGATTGGATTATAGGTGGTCAGCAAGGGGCAGGACGAGGTTGGCGCATGCTAGTTGAATGTTTAAGTGCAGGGCGTGGTATTTCGTTACCGGCATTAAGCACTGCAACAGGGCATTTAGCGGCTAAAATGACTTCGGCTTACTCTGTTGTTCGACAACAGTTTGGTGTGTCAATTGGTCAATTTGAAGGGGTTCAAGAAGGGTTAGCACGTATTGGTGGCCTAACTTATGCGCTGGAATCGTGCAGATTAATGACAGCTGGTGCTATTGATTTAAAACTAAGTCCATCAGTAGTAACAGCTATTGCAAAATACCATATGACCGAAATGGGTCGAACAGTAATGAATGATGCGATGGACATTCATGCAGGTAAAGGGATTCAGGTTGGGCCTAATAACTATTTAGCACATGGCTATATGGGTATTCCGGTTTCGATTACGGTTGAGGGCGCTAATATTTTAACTCGTAATTTAATGATATTTGGCCAAGGCGCTACTCGTTGTCATCCGTTTGTATTAAAAGAAATGGAAGCGGCTTCAATGGAAGATGATGACGCGGCATTAGAGCAATTTGATGGTCTATTGATGAACCACATAGTGTTTGCTATTGGCAATGCAAGCATGGCTTTAGTGCATGGTTTAACTCGCAGCCACTTTGCCAAAGCACCTGTGTGCGGAGAAACCGCGGCCTACTATAAACAATTAGGGAGAATGAGCCGAGGACTTGCGTTTACAACAGATGTTGCAATGTTGATGTTAGGTGGTGAACTTAAACGCAAAGAAATGATATCGGCACGTTTAGGCGATGTATTAAGTCATTTGTATATTGCTTCTACCGTGTTAAAACGTTTTGAAGATGAAGGGCGTCAACAAGTTGATTTACCTTTTGTTAAGTATGCAATAGAGACGTCATTATATGAAATAGGTCAAGCATTTGACGGTTTCTTTAAAAATTTCTCTAACCCGGTGGTTAACTTTGCCCTTAAACGCATTTTGTTTCCGTTAGGTAATCATTATCACAAACCAAGTGATGCCACTTCACAAAGTATTTGTGAACACATGACTCAACCTGGCGTGTTTCGAAACAGGCTTACTCATTTGTGTTACGTTGATGAGAATGCAGGCACAGGGGTGATGGAAAATGCTTTTTTAGCGATGCACGATATGCAAAATCAATTTAAACAGTTAAAACAGTGGCAACGAAAAGGTAAGGTACCTGCAACTTTTGATATCGAACAAGCTATTGAGTACGCTCTTGAACATGAGTTACTTACTAAATTAGATGCTGAAGCTATGCATCATGCTAATAAATTACGAATGCAGGCTATTGCGGTAGATAATTTTAAACCTGAAGATTTCTAACATTGTACTCAAGCACTAAAAAAGCCTTAAACTTATAATTTAAGGCTTTTATATATTTTTAGATTGAACGTTGATCAGCGCCCGTAAGGATCGGCGATGATTTTATCTACGTACCATTTACCTTTTATTTTTAGCATTTCGATACTGCGAAAGTCATCAATTTTTTTTCCATTAAAATAACCAGTAAATACAATATTTATCTTAGCGTGATTACCGTACTGTTCTCGCAGGCTTGAATTTGACATATCAATTTCAATTACCACTTCATCGAATTGTAAATTAATAAGACTACGGGCAAATTGTTTTGCTGTACCGTAAGATTTCATTATGCGAGCTAGCTTAGGCGTTGCGAAATTACTGGCTTTTTGCAAGTTATGCTGATTATAAAGCGCATCAAAATACACTGTGGCGGTATCGCCTGGACGATCATTGTCAATGTACTGTTCTTTAGGTTTAGTATTGTCATTACAGCCAACGATCAGAATACTAAAAATGAGCACAAAAGAAGTTAAAATTGTTTTCATATTTGGTCAGGTTGATTACTCATACACAAAGTGTGTGATGGAATGGAGGAGATGTAAAGAGGATAGGACTAAATAGGTGTTAACTTATTAAAAAAGCAATAAAAAAGGATGTTAAAAAACATCCTTTTTTAATAGTGTTGTTCGATTACTGAACAAGCTCTTGCTCGGAAAACTCTTCATCAAACATGGGGCTTGATAAGTAACGCTCTGTTGCGCTTGGTAAAATAACCACAATGCTTTTATCTGCATTTTCAGGACGCTCAGCAATACGTTTTGCTGCAACCACGGCTGCACCCGATGAAATACCGACTAAGATCCCTTCTTTTTTCATTAGTTCATGACACATTGCGATACATTCTTCATTAGATACTTGCTCTACACCATCAATTATTGATAGGTCTAAATTCCCAGGAATAAAGCCTGCGCCAATGCCTTGTATTTTATGTGGTCCTGGTTTTACCTCTTCACCAGCAAGCGTTTGACTAATAACTGGCGAGTGGCTTGGCTCTACAGCTATTGATTTTACATTTAAGCCTTTTTCTTTTTTAAGATAACGACTAACGCCTGTAATCGTTCCGCCTGTACCAACACCTGCAACAAAGAAATCGATTTTGCCATCGAGTGCATTAAAGATTTCCGGACCCGTTGTTTCAAAGTGAATTTTTGGGTTTGCCGGGTTTTCGAACTGTTGTAGCAAAATAAACTTATCTGGATCTGCTGCTTGAATTTCTTTGGCTTTAGCAATAGCGCCATTCATACCCTTAGCGCCATCTGTGAGCACTAGGTTAGCACCGAGTGCTTTTAATAGTTTACGACGTTCTAAGCTCATGGTGTTTGGCATTGTAAGCGTTAATTTGTAACCGCGAGAAGCCGCTACAAATGCCAATGCAATACCCGTATTGCCTGATGTTGGCTCTATAAGTTCTTTGTCTTTGGTTAGTTGACCTGATTTTTCAGCTTCCCAAATCATTGATGCACCAATACGGCATTTTATACTAAAGCTAGGATTACGTGATTCAACTTTAGCGTATACATTCCCACCTGTAACACGGTTAAGTTTTACCAACGGTGTGTTACCGATGCTTAGTGAGTTATCTTCAAAAATAGTAGACATAATGTTCCTTTAGGTACAATCTGATCAACACGTTAACAGCTATTCTGTTAACTTTATAAGCCTACTTTACTGTGAGATAAAAAAAGTTAAAGTAAGCTTTGGCTATAACATATATTAATTACGCTTATAACGGATTGAACTAAAAACTCAATCTGTTAATTTTTTAGTTATTAAAAAGGCGAACTTGAAATCATTTGTTCGTTTTTAACTTTGTACTTTATCTTTTCTTTATGTAGTCGTTATTTAAACAAATCAACACAACACACTTATATTTTGTTGGTTAATTGTGCAAATGAACTGCGGTTGAACAGTTTATTGACACAAACTATTCAAAACATGGTAAAAACACATTATCTAAATTCAATAAAGTAATCACCATGAAGTTAATCTTAAAATTAATTGCCGGTATTGTGGCCGGTATCTTAGTCGGGCTCTACATTCCCTTAACTGGCGTTGAGCTTTTATACACAGTAAAAGAGCTTATCGGCCAGCTTATTAGTTTTACAATTCCACTGATTATTTTATTTTTTATTGCCTCTGGGATTGCCGGGCTTCCTAAAGGATCAGGGCATCTACTGGGAAAAACGGTGGGTTTTGCGTATGGCTCAACAATTATAGCTGGTACCTTGGCGTTTTTATTAGTAACAGCGGTTATTCCGTTTTTAAGCGGCGGTATTTCATTTGAAGCTGAAGCAGTGACCGAAGTAGGAAGCTTTATTGACTTAGAAATTCCACCATTAATGGGTGTAATGACTGCTTTAGTTACAGCATTTGTATTTGGTATTGGTATGAGCCAGCTTGGCTTAGACACATTAAAAACTGTGTCGGATCAGGGGCGCAATATTATTGATGGTTTACTTTCAAAAGTAATTATTCCGGCATTACCGTTTTACATTGCGGGTGTATTTGCTGAAATGACCGTAGCAGGCACCGTTGTTGATACATTACAAGCATTTGGTGTAGTACTTGTTGCTGCATTAGTGATGCATTGGTTATGGTTGAGTGTTTTATACATTACCTCAGGCCTATTACTTAAGCGTAATCCTATTGAGCTAATTAAAAATATGTTACCTGCGTACTTTACTGCATTAGGAACTATGTCGAGTGCGGCAACCATTCCAGTATCTTTGCAATCAAGTAAAGCAAATAACGTTAAAGAGGATGTAGCTAACTTTACAGTGCCATTATGCGCCACTATTCATCTATCAGGTTCAACAATTACAATAGTTACCTGTGCTATGGCTGTGATGTTTTTATCGCCTAGCATGGAAGTACCTTCATTAATGGCTATGTTGCCATTCATTATGATGTTAGGTGTTGTGATGATTGCAGCGCCAGGCGCCCCAGGTGGTGCAGTAATGTCGGCGTTAGGTTTATTAACTAGCATGCTTGGTTTCAACGAAGGTGCGGTGGCACTAATGATTGCACTTTACCTAGCGCAAGATAGCTTCGGCACTGCGTGTAATGTAACTGGCGATGGTATTATTGCTTTATGGGTAGACCGTTTTAGTGAAAAAGCGTCAGCATAAATCATTGGCGCGTATTTACCTGCTATAGGTAAATGCGCTTTTAATCATATCGGTCATAAAGACCGATTACGAAAGCATAATATTAGTTATGGTTTCGTAGTATCTATGCTAATGTTGAAAATTAATTTTGTTAACTTGCATCTTATTAGGCTAGTGAGGGTGTTCCATTGATTAACGTACTTTTAGTTGATGACCATGAACTTGTGCGCACAGGGATCAGACGTATTCTTGATGATATACGTGGTTTTAAAGTAATAGGTGAAGCTAAAACAGGCGAAGAGGCTGTGCAGTTTTGTCGTCAGCATGCGCCAAATATAGTGTTAATGGATATGAACATGCCTGGTATGGGCGGGCTTGAGGCAACTAAAAAGATTTGCCGTTACTGCCCTGATGTAAAAATTATTGTGCTTACTGTTAATTGCGAAGACCCATTTCCAAGTAAGGTCATGCAAATTGGTGCTCATGGCTTTTTAACCAAAGGTGCTGGATCTGATGAAATGGTTCGCGCTATACGCTGTGTGCATGCAGGACAACGCTATATTGCTCCAGAAATAGCGCAACAGATTGCACTTGCGCAGGTAACCGGGCGTACCGATGAAAACCCATTTCAAAGCCTATCCGAGCGTGAACTACAAATTATGCTGATGATCACCAAAGGTGAAAAAGCACAGGATATTGCTGATCGCTTAAATTTAAGTTCTAAAACAGTAAACAGTTATCGCTATCGCATGTTTGAAAAGCTTAACGTAGGAGGCGATGTAGAGCTTACTCATTTAGCCATACGTTACAAAATGATTGATATAGATATCTCTTACTAGTCGGTATATATGTCTGAATTTGATCATGTCCAGTTTTTAAAAACATTATCGAGTGAGCCTGGCGTTTATCGCATGCTCGATAATGACAACCAAGTTATCTATGTCGGTAAAGCTAAAAGTTTAAAAAAGCGGGTAAGTAGTTACTTTCGTAGTAATATAACCGATAGTAAAACCCGTGTTTTAGTAAGTAATATTTGTAATATTGAAGTCACGCTTACTAATACAGAAACGGAAGCGCTGCTGCTCGAAAACAACCTCATAAAAAAATATCAGCCACGTTATAATATTCTGTTACGTGATGATAAGTCGTACCCTTATATACTGCTCACAAATCATAAGCATCCTCGCTTAGCCTTTCATCGTGGTAGCAGAAAAGTAAAAGGGGAATATTTTGGTCCGTTTCCAAGCGCGGGGGCGGTTTCAGAAAGCTTACGCTTAATGCAAAAAATATTTCCGGTACGTCAATGCGAAGATGCCTACTACCGTGCGCGTAGTCGCCCTTGCTTACAGTATCAATTAAAACGTTGTTCTGCGCCGTGTGTTAATAAAGTCTCTGAAGATGAATACGCGCAGCAAGTTGATTATGTCCGCAAGTTTTTAACTGGTAAATCTCATGAAGTAATAGCCGATCTCATTGCTAAAATGGAAAAAGCCAGTGAGCAGCTTAATTTTGAACTTGCAGCTAAAGTTCGCGACCAAATTATGTTGCTGCGTAAAATGCAGGAGCAGCAATCTATCTCTGGCAATTTTGCGGAAATGGATGTGGTCGGCTTTGCCCATTTAAACGGTTTAAATGGGATTCATCTATTAATGATTCGCGATCATAAAGTGCTGGGTAGTAAAACTTATTTTCCGAAGGTGCCTAAAGACTCACAAGAGCAAGAAATTTTAACCTCTTTCTTAGGCCAGTATTATTTAGCCCCAGGTGCGACAGGGCGCATTGCTAAAGAAATCATTTTACCATTTGAAATAGAAGAAAGTGATGCACTAGGTGAAGCCTTGACCCAAATTAGTGAACGTAAAGTATCACTTAAAGTGGTAACCCGTGGTGAGCGAGCACAGTACTTACAGTTAGCGAATAAAAATGCATTAAATAGTATTACGGTTAAGCAAAGCACTCAAGACTCGATAAACAAGCGTTATGCGCAATTAAAGGCTACTTTGCGTCTTGATGATATTAATCGCATGGAATGTTTTGATATCAGTCACACCATGGGTGAAAACACAGTGGCCAGTTGTGTTGTATTTGATTCTCAAGGCCCTAACAATAAAGAGTATCGTCGTTACAACGTGACCGGTATTACCGGTGGTGATGATTACGCCGCTATGGAATTTGCACTAAACAAACGTTACAACAAGTTGGTTGATGAGGAGAAAATTCCCGATGTTATTTTTATCGATGGTGGTAAAGGTCAATTAGGTAGAGCAGAGCAATATTTCGAAAACTGGCCGCATTCAAAAATGCCGCTATTAGTCGGTGTTGCAAAAGGCACTAGCCGTAAGCCAGGTCTTGAAACCTTGCTTATAGATGGCGGGCGTAAAACAATTCCTATGGATTCTGATGCACCAGCGCTTCATTTGATCCAGCATATACGCGATGAATCCCATCGTTTTGCAATTGCAGGGCACCGTAATAAGCGGCAAAAACAACGCACTCAGTCATTATTAGAGGAAATAGATGGCGTAGGTTCAAAGCGTCGACAAACATTATTAAAATATTTAGGGGGCATGCAAGGTGTAAAAGCTGCTAATATAGAACAGCTAAAGAAAGTTCCTGGGATCAGTCCTGACATGGCTGAGAAGATATTTAACCATTTGCATGACAAGGGCTAGCCCTATGTGCGAATATAGAAAAAAAGACATATCCAAGTAGTTATGTGGAATATTCCAAACACACTCACAACGTTTAGACTCTTTCTTATCCCCATTTTTTTGGTGATATTTTATATGCCTTATTCATGGGCATTCTTTGTTGCTGCCTTTATTTTTTGGCTGGCTTCGATCACAGATATACTTGATGGCTATTTAGCCCGTAAACTTGAGCAATCAACGCCTTTTGGTGCATTTTTAGACCCGGTTGCTGATAAAGTAATGGTGTGTGCTGCCTTGGTTGCATTATCTGAACATTATCAATCTTTGTATATGACCATACCCGCGCTTATTATTATTAGCCGTGAAATTGTTATATCGGCGCTACGCGAATGGATGGCTGAACAGGGGAAACGCGGTAACGTAGCTGTATCCGATATGGGTAAGTTAAAAACCGCAGCTCAAATGTTAGCCATTATCGGTTTAATTTGGCAGTACGATAGCTGGATGATGTATTTAAGTTATGGCTTGCTTTATATAGCCACATTTTTAACGCTTAGTTCTATGGTGCAATATTTAGTTGCAGCATGGGGAGAATTGACCAAAAATTGATTGTAAACGTCTAATAACGCACCATTTTAGATAAAAAATAATCAAACAGTTCAAAAGTAGCATTTTTTGTGTTGACGCGTTTAATAATCTCTGTAGAATGCGTCCGTGTTGAGAGGGCATAGCCTCCTAGATAAACATAAAGCGGCACTAGCTCAGTTGGTAGAGCGCGACCTTGCCAAGGTCGAGGTCACGAGTTCGAGCCTCGTGTGCCGCTCCAGTTTATCTTAAAGCTAACCTAGTATTGAGGCGGAATGGCAGAGTGGCCATGCACCGGATTGCAAATCCGTTTACCCCGGTTCGACTCCGGGTTCCGCCTCCAATCAACACTCCACACGCTTTAATTAGCAAACTCGATGCCCGAGTGGTGGAATTGGTAGACACAAGGGATTTAAAATCCCTCGACTAACAAGTCGTGCCGGTTCAAGTCCGGC